>JAFDHO010000125.1 GCA_019308745.1 Deltaproteobacteria bacterium | reverse complement strand
GTTGAGCCTCAGGTGCCTTCTCGTGCAAACCTCGAAAAGCAAAATGAAATCAGAACAATGCAACTTTTTTTGAAAAAATACGATTTTTTTCAATCCTTATATCGGAATTCTAGGTAATAGTTGCATGTTGTTGCCATCGTATGTTATTAGAGAAACAAGGAACTTCCTATTATCTCATGGCCGTTGGAGGCGAGAAAGGCTCTGTTATCAAAGTTACAGTTCGAACGATCCTGGACCTTAAAAGGCTAATAGGGTCTGAGAGAGTAACCTTGCCCCTTGAGAGGGGAAGCACCTTGGGGGACCTCGTCCGAGCCCTGATAGAGGAGTTTGGCCAGGGACTTGCAAGCCGTATTGTGGATGAGAGTACGGGCAAGCCTTATCCCTACTTGCGGTTCGTGGTGAATGGGAGAGATATAGCCTTCTTGCAGGCATTCGACACGGTACTTAACGAGGGCGATGAGATTCTCATTATTCCTCCCGTAGGAGGGGGATGAACAGCGTAGCCCGGGTTGAGACACAACACGCAGATTAGCCTGAATGCATGTAATGAAAATCAACGAGGGGGGTGTGGTATGAAAAAGAAAAAAGGTCTGACTAGGAGAGAATTCATTAAGAAAGTGGGAACTACAGCAAGTGTCCTTGGAGTGTCAACCGTTCTACCAGGAATGCCCAAACTCGTTAGGGCTGGTTCTAAGGATCATATCTTGATTGGCCGACCTCTGCCTCTCACTGGACCTGTTGCTGCATTTTCGGAATCCAGTCCTTGGCTTGACAACAGGGCATTGGCGGCAATCAACAAGGACGGGGGCATATATATCAAAGAGTACGGGAAGAAACTCCCGGTGAAAGTGAAGATCCTAGACACAGAGAGTAACCCTACAAAGGCTGGGGAATTGGCCTCAAGGCTAATCCTCAAAGACAAAATAGACGTGATGTACGTATCTTCAACTCCTGCCACCGTAAGTCCGGTCTCCGGGGTGTGTGAAAGATTTAAGGTGCCATCTGTAAGCACCATGATGCCTTGCGAGATGTTTTTGCACGGCGGCAAATATGATTGGTGTTTCAATGCCTCCATGAGTGTTGTGGATTTCCTTGTGGCCTTCATTGAGGCTTGGGACCAGGTGGAGACAAACAAAGTTGTGGGTCTGTGTGCACAGAACGATCCCGATGGTATAGCCTGGGCAGAAGGGGCAAGGAAGGCGTTGGCACCCAAAGGATATAAGCTGGTGGACCTTGGGAGGTTTCCCGTTGGGACCAATGACTATACCACGCAAATCAATGGCTGGAAAAAGGGGAAAGTGGAGATTCTCTTTGCCAACATGTCACCGCCTGATTTCATCACCATGTGGAGACAATGCCATCGGAACGGCTTTATCCCGAAAATGTGTACCGCAGGAAGGGCAGGACTTTTCTCCTCTACCATCGAGGCCATTGGAGGGGACCTGGGCGTAGGGGTGACCTCTGAGGCTGTATGGCTACCCAGTTATCCTTTTAAATCGTCCCTTAGCGGGGAGACTGCCAAAGAGTTCGCCGATGCCTATGAAAAGGCTTCAGGAAAGCAGTGGAGCCAGCCTCTTGGGGGATTGTATACTGGCTATGAGATACTGGCCGATGCCTTGAGGAGGGCCGAGACCTTGGACCGGGAGGCCATCAGAAGGGCCCTTGCTGACACAGATCTACAAGCCTTGCAAGGGCCGATCAAATTTACGAAGGAGAACATTGCAGTGACGCCTTCAGGGTGTCTGCAGTGGGTGAAGGGCAAGAAATTCCCCTTTGAGGCGGTATTGGTTGCCAATGGAAATTACGCCAATCTCCCAGTGCAGAGGAAGGCGGTTTCTATCCACAAGTTGAGGGGGATATCGTAAGTTTCGTTGTCTTTCTCTTCTAGGACTGATCAGGTGAGAAGTTCCCTGGAAGACCCTCGGCGTTAAGGCGAGTGCATTGGGGGCCGGGGGGCCAGGAAAGGAAGGTGAAATTCCAGACTGAGCAGGAGAAAAAATATGTATGACGGAGGCTATATAGGAAAAATTCTCCGAGTAAACCTAAGCGCACAAAAGGCCACCGAGGAAGTCTTGCCACAGGAAATGGCCAAGGAATTTATCGGGGGTGCCGGTTTTGGGATCAAGATTTTGTTTGATGAGCTGGCTGCGGGTGTAGATCCGTTGGGATATGAAAATAAGCTTATTTTTTCTGTTGGTCCCTGCACCGGGACAACCGTTCCCTGCGCTAGTCGCATGGCGGTGACGGCCAAGTCTCCCCTCACAGGGGCAGTGGGCATGGCCATGACAGGCGGGCATTTCCCTGTAGAACTCAAAAGGGCGGGCTATGATGCACTGATTGTCGAGGGCAAGGCGGATAAGCCTGTTTATTTGTGGATAAGAAACGGGAAAATCCTTTTTCGAGACGCCACGAACCTATGGGGTACTCGAACCACCGATTGTCAGCAGGTGATCAAGAGTGAACTTCAAGACCAAAATATAAGGATTGCCTGTATTGGTCCAGCCGGGGAAAATTTGAGTAGGTTAGCCTGTATTGTCAATGAGATGAGGGCGGCCGGTCGTAAGGGACTCGGAGCTGTCATGGGATCCAAGAACCTCAAGGCCATCGCCGTGAAGGGAACCGAAACAGTGCCCGTGTCCTCGAGAGAAAAGCTGAAGGCTGCCCGCGGCGAAATGGCCAAGGCCATGAAAAAGAGCCCTGTCCTTTACCCCGAGTTTTCAAGAACCGGTACTCCTTCCAACGTGGACAATACATGCGCCTTGGGCATCTTTCCTGCCAAGAACTGGACGGCAACGGGTGAGTTTACCCCCGTTGAGCAGTTAGGAGTGGAGGCCCTCAGGACTCGGAACGTGGGGAGGCTTTTCTGCTCCGGCTGTCCGGTTGGGTGCAGCCAGCTAAACCTCGCCAGGTCTGGACCCTACTGGGGGTATCTGGCAGAGGGACCTGAGTTTGAAACCCTTTATTCCTTTGGCGGTCAGACGGGCGTTGACGAACTAGATGGTATCATCACCGCGGATAGGCTGGCAGATGAATTGGGCTTGGACACTATCTCAGCAGGGGTGACGATTGGGTTCGGCATGGAGCTTTTCGAGAGAGGGATCCTCACGACCAAGGATACCGATGGGTTGGATTTGAGGTTTGGAAATCATGAGGCCGTGGTGAAGCTATTGAACCTGATGGCCTTCCGGGAAGGCATAGGGGACATCCTTGCCGACGGTGTTAAAATCGCCGCTGGTAGAATTGGAAAAGGGGCGGAAAGGTATGCCTTACATGTAAAGGGATTGGAATTGCCGGGATACGACGTCCGCGGTGCCAAGGCTCATGGCCTCAATTACGCAACCGCCTTTACGGGGGCCGACCACAACAGGGGTTATGCATTTCAGGAAATATTTGGGATTCCGATTCCCTATGCCGTGGACAGATTTGTGGCTGAGGGGAAGGGAAAACTTACCAAATGGAACCAGGATGTGCGAATGGCAACGGCTGACTGCCCCACTATGTGTGTGTTCCTCCTGGATATGGCAGTGGCCCACTTTGCCTTGGAGAATACCGCTTCCCTGATGGAGGCCTTGACGGGTCTCACATTCAGCCCGGAAGAAATTCAGACAGTGGGCGAGAGGATTAATAATCTGGCCCGTGCTTTTAATGCTAGGGAAGGGTTTGGGCGGAAAGAGGATACGTTGCCTGAAAGGTTGATGCAAGAAGCGCTGAAGGGGGGGGCTTCAAAAGGCAATAGGATAAGCAAGGATGAGCTCTCTAGGATGCTGGATGAGTATTATGAAGCTAGGGGTTGGGACGTAACAACAGGAATCCCCACCAGAAGGAAACTCGAGGAACTGGGCTTGGCTTATGTGGCTGATGAGTTGAATGCGTAAGAGGGAAACAAGAAAGGAGATCAGGAATATGTATCTTGAACAAGCCAATCAGTTGCTGAGCACTGGTTATCTTTCACTGGAGACGGGATATACGCGCTTGCCAAACGGGGACATGCTCGTAGGGGTGCTGACGCGTATGCCCAAGTGCAAGGGAAAAATGGTGGATTGGTGGTTTGGATATGTTGGGGATACGGAAAAATATAAATTGTGGCATCCCCATGACCATCTCATAGGTGAATGGGATGGATACTGGCGTCCAGGGCATTATGTGGGGGCCAGCCATCTGGTTCACGAGTACATAGGAAAGGAAATCGTAAAGCTCAAGATCACCTTCCGAGAGCCTTCTGATTTTCTAGACATTTCCCGCTTCGAGGAATCAAGGGTTGGGGCAGTGGTCTGCGGCGACGTGGACTTATTGGAAGAAGATGCTCACCTGGGTCATCTAATGCACTTTGTGCGAGACACAGATTTCGGTTGTGAAATGCGGAGCCGGTTCTGGTTACACGGGGGACAGGAAGCCATGGCGAGGGATCTAATGCATCACTGTATTGAAGAAATGGGCAATCTGTCTGACCTCCTTCCCGGCCTCTATGCGGAGGAAGCAAAGCCCAGAAGCCCCAAATGAGGAGGTCGGTATCCAGTATTACCATAGGGCGCGGTATTCTCTCTATGTCCGCTTTTTTTACAGTGCATAGCTTTTATCCTGTTGGTATGGTTCCAGGTGATGATCATCTGTGCTTCGGGGTGATTGGGGCATTGGAGAGTATCTACACTAAAATGCTCGCCTGGTGAATCCGCCAACTGATAGGTAAAAACCACCCTAGGGATGACCGGCGGATTGGCTCGTTATAAGCCAAGTGTATCGATTTGGGGCAGGGGAGTTGTTCGGAATGGGTTGTATTCAAAAAGCTCAGGAGCCAAATACCTAAAGTTTTGAGCAGCATAGATCCGAGGAGAAATAGCCAGAATTTTCTGGCACGCAAATTGCTGTACCAGCAGAGGGAACAATAGATGTTCTGGTGATTTAAAGTGATAATACGGGGCTAATGACAGTATAGGTGAAGGGGTGGGAATGGAGAACGGAACTGCCGCAAAAAAGGAGCTTTGATTATGGACGATCCAAGAGAAAGGCTATCAAGAAGCATCTCCGCTGACGAATTGGAAAGAAGGTGGAACGCTGTCAGGGAAATTATGCGGGAGGAAAAGGTTGATTTTCTTCTCATGCGAAATGATGAGGAGTTTCTGGGGGGGTATGTCCGATGGTTCACCGACATCCCGGCCCGCCACAGCTACCCCACGACAGTCATCTTCCCCATTGATGAGGAGATGACCCTGATCAATTGTGGCCCCTTCCCGCCTGGAGAGCCGCCACCTCCGCCGTGGGCGGTTCGTGGCGTCAAGAACAGGCTGAGTGCCCCCTATTTTCCCTCTGTCCACTACACGTACAAGTATGATGCGGAGCTGGCCGTGAGTGTTCTTAAGGCAAAGAAAAGCCCAACCATAGGCCTCGTGGGGAGATCCTTTATTCCCACGAATTTCTTTGAATACCTGAGCACCCATCTTCAGGGGGCCCGGTTTGTGGAAATGACAGATCAAATCGACCAGATCAAGGCCGTAAAGAGTCCAGAAGAGATTGAATTGATCAAGGAGTGCGCGGCTCTTCAAGATAGTGCCATAGAGCATGTAAAGAGACAGATTAGGCCAGGAAGAAGGACCTTTGAGATCCATGCTGAAGCCCAGTACTCTGTGATGATGCAGGGCAGCGAACGCCAGTTGATTCTTGTGAATTCAGGACCCCAGGGCACTCCGGTGCCTTTTGCATTCCGCAGGTTCCAAAACAGGGTCCTCAAAGAAGGGGATCAGGTATCGCTGCTGATCGAAGTGAACGGTCCCGGGGGCTTTTACACTGAGATCGCCCGCATATTTACCATTGGAGAGCCTTCTGCCGAGCTGCAGGAGGCCCATGCGGCGGCAGTAGAGGCCCAGGAACAGGCCCTCAGCCTCCTGAAGCCGGGGGCCGATCCGGGGGAGCTCTTGGAGGCAAACAATAACTTTCTGGTGAAGAGAGGGTACCAGGAAGAGAGAAGGCTTTTCGCCCACGGGCAGGGCTATGATCTGGTGGAGCGACCGGTGATGCTCCGCGATGAAACGATGAATATAAAGGCCGGGAACAATATCACGGTGCATCCTGCCGCATGCAACGACAGGGTATGGGCCACGGTGTGTGACAATTATATCATTACAGAAGATGGGCCTAGCCCCTGTTTGCATAAAACGCCCAAAGAAATCATAGTTGTGTAGATCTGGATGGAGGAACGAACGGTGAAGGTGCTGGTATTGAACCACGATGCTGAAGAGTACAAGGAGATCCTGACGGCCAAATTTCCATCTTTAACCGTGTATGCCGCAGCTACAGAGGAAGAGGCGGTGCCCTTTATAGAAGAGGCCGATATCCTCACTACCATCAGGATTTCAGACGACCTGATGAAGAAGGCGAGGAGCCTCAAATGGATCCAGGCAATGACCACGGGAACGGACTATATCACCAAGCTCCCCTCTTTGCGAAAAGAGGTACTCCTTACTTCAACCAGGGGGATCCATGGTCCACAAATGTCGGAGATGGCGGTACTCCTGATGATCGCTTTGAGTCGTGATTTCCCCAAGATAATCCAGAACCAGAGCCAAAAGAAATGGGAGCGCTGGCCAGCAAAGCTCTTGTGGAAAAAGAAGGTCGCCATTATGGGTGTGGGGATCATCGGGGAGGCGATCGCTCAAAAATGCAAGGTTTTTGACATGAAGGTCATTGGTCTGGGCCACGTGGCACGGGAGGTTCCCAATGTGGATCATTTCTACACCCTCGATAAGCTTCACGATGTGATGGCAGAGGTGGATTATTTTATCTGTGTGGCTCCCGGCACGCCAGAATATGAAAAAATGTTGGGGAAGGAGGCTTTTGAGCGAATGAAGCCAACAGCCTATTTCATAAACATCGGCCGGGGCGAGGTGGTTGACGAGGAGGCCCTGATCCGGGTGCTCATGGAGAAAAAGATTGCAGGGGCGGCGTTGGACACTTTTTGGGAAGAACCTCTGCCGCCGGACAGCCCGCTGTGGGAGCTGGAAAATACAATCATTACACCGCATGTGGGTGGAATGAGCGATATCTACGTCGAACAGGTAATGGCAATTTTTGAAGAGAATCTGAGGCGCTTTCTAAGGGGTGAAAGGGATACACTATTGAATCTTGTGCAACACTAGGGATTGGAAAAAGCAGAGGCATTTGGGGAAGGCATTTTATAAAACAAAAGAACGAAACAAGGAGGGGGGTGAAATTGATCAGGACTGCCACCATAGGAGTGAAAATATAGTGGTTTTTTTGTTCTAAAACAATAAAGAAGAAAGGAGCGGTTATGGGTAAGAAACATTTGCTATTCGCCATAGTCATGGTGATGTTCCTGCTGTGCACGTGCATAATGTCTGCCGGTTCAGCTTCAGCCAAAACCTTTACCATCAGTGCCCTTACTGCATGGCCCAAGTCAGCCTTTGAGTCACAGCAGTTCTTGAAATTTTTGGAGAATGTGCAGCGCGAGGCAGACAAGAGGTATCCCGGCGAACTGAAAATGGTCTATAAGGGCGCGGGTGAAGTCATTCGAAACAGGGAACAGGTTGAGGCCTGTCGGTCGGGACTGATCGATATGGTGTACACTGCAGGCAGCTATTACACTTCTATTCTGCCTGAAATAGATACTATGAGCTTGACCACCATGCGTCCCTGGGAGGAGCGGGAAGCTGGGGTTTTTGACTACCTAGATAGTTTGCATAGGAAGAAAGCGAACACCCACATGCTAGGCCGCACGGGGACAGGGAGCTTTTTTCACCTTTTCCTTTCAAAACCCATAGAAAAGGTGGCTGACCTCAAGGGGAGAAAGATAAGGTGTTCACCCACGACGATTCCCTTCATGAAAGCAGTGGGAGCGGTCCCCATCGGTATGCCGCCTCCGGATATTTACACTGCGATGGAGCGAGGTGTCGTTGACGGCTATATCTTGCCTCCTGGTACTATACGAGATTTTGGATTGGTTCCTGTTTCCAAGTACATCGTTTTCCCTGGTTTTTATGAACCATGCCAGTTTGTCTTGATTAACCTCGACGTCTGGAACAAGCTCCCCAAGCATCTGCAGAATCTACTGACCGAGGAAACCAAGAAATTCGCCCGATTCAACATAGAAAACCAGCAGAAGCAGCTGAAGAGTGAGCTGGCAAAATTTAAGAAAGAGGGGATGACCTTTATTACCCTTGAAGGGGAGGAAGGCAAGAAATTCAAGAAAATGGCAAATGATGCTCTCTACCAGGTTGTTCTGAAAAAGGCGCCTGTAGTGGCAAAAAAGATCAGGGAAATGATTACAAAGAAATAGCACCGATTAGGCGGACGAAAGAGTTGGAAGGAGGAAACAATCTCTTTTATGGGTAAATTCCTCGATAGAGTTTGCAGAGCTATTGCCGTGATTGCCTGTTTCCTCCTTCTTTTTATGACGTTTTCCATCGGATACTCCATTTTTACCCGTTCACTCGACCTTCCTACCCCTGTTTGGGTTGTTCAAATCAATGAGTATGTCTTACTCTGGATCACTTTCCTGGCCACTAGCTGGATCTTGAGAAAAGGGGGGCACGTTTCGATTCAACTCGTGGTCCAACGCCTGGGAGTAACAAGCAGAAAGGTCCTGAGCCTCATCCACTGTGTCTTGGGCCTGGCGGTGAGCGCAACCCTTACTTGGTTTGGCTATTACACAACCCGGGATCACTTCGTCAGAGGGGTGATCGACGTGGGGTCAGTGGATGTGCCCAAGGCGTGGGTCCTCGCGATAATTCCTGTTGGGTTCTTATTCTTGACCTTGCAATTCCTCCGAAAACTTGTCGAGATATGGTCTGATAAGGAGGCAAAAGACTAGCATGGAATGGTGGGCGGTCCTCCTTTTCTTCATTGCGGGGCTGATCTTTCTTCTTCTTCTGGGGTTTCCGGTGGCATTTTCTTTCTTGTTCATGGATCTCTTGGGAATAATGATCTTCATGGGGCTTCCGGGGCTGAAAAATGTGACCCTTAATATTTTCACATCTTTGTCCACATTTGGGCTCGCTCCAGTCCCCATGTTTATTCTCATGGGCGAGCTCATGTTCCAGTCCAGGTTGGCCTACAACACTATTGATGTCTTGGATCAGTGGCTTGGGAGGCTGCCAGGGAGGTTAAGCCTTTTGGCGGCCGTAAGTGGGACTATCTTTGCGGCAACGAGCGGGTCTACCATGGCCAATACGGCCATGCTCGGAAGCATTCTTCTGCCTGAAATGAGGAAACGCGGATACAGCACGTCCATGTCCGTGGGCCCCATTATCGGTGTAGGAGGTTTGGCCATGCTGATCCCGCCCTCGGCCCTAGCTGTTATCTTGGCGAGTATCGGGAAGATGTCAGTGGGGCGTATTCTCATGGCAGGGGTGATCCCGGGGTTGATCCTGGGCCTGTTTTTTGCCGGGTATATCATTTTGGTCACATGGCTTAGACCGTCTATCGCCCCCCCGTACAGGGGGGGGACTACTTCCTTATCCCGTAGGGTGATTTTGACCGTGAAATATCTGCTGCCCATGGCCTTTATTATTTTCATGGTTATAGGCTTGATCATAATGGGGTTGGCGACCCCTACGGAAGCGGCTGCATCTGGAGTCATAGCCACGCTGTTTGTGGCCCTTATCTACGGGCGTCTAAAATGGAAGGTGCTCACAGCGACCCTTAATGGTTCGTTAGAAATCACCGGAATGGTCCTGATGATCATCGCCGCATCCAAAACCTTTAGCAGTATCCTTGCCTTTAGCGGGGCCACCGAAGGACTCACGAACTTGGTTGAAGGGCTTCACCTTCATCCCCTTCTCATCTTGGTGGGCATGCAGCTCATCATTATGTTCATGGGAACTTTCATGGAAACCGTTTCCATCATGATGATTTGTCTGCCCGTATTCATGCCCATATGCAAGGTGCTTGGCTTCGAACCAGTGTGGTTCGGGGTCCTCATGCTCATAAACCTTGAAATGGGCCAGATAACTCCTCCGTTCGGGATGCTACTCTTTGTCATGAAAGGCGTGGCGCCAGGTGACATTACGATCCAGGATATTTGCAAGGCGGCTGTGCCCTATATTATTTTCGATATCGTAGTGATGGCGATGGTCATGGCATGGCCTTCAATTGCCTTGTGGCTGCCAAGTTTTACGAAGTAAGGACCATCCCGTAAATGATTCAAGAACCTGCACATCTCCCGCATAAAGACGTGAACAAATAATACTCACCAAGGATCATTTGTTCTTGTTGGTTATCTCTTCTGACTGAAATTCGACAGTTGAGCGGCTGTTTTGAAAAGTGTACATAGTAATTTCAATGGGTTACAGGATATTTTTGTAACTTCTCAATAAGTCTGGACAGAGCATTTCTGCTTTCAGCATTTCAATCTGAAATTTTTCAAGTTTTATCTCACTAATACGTCATTATGGGCATTCATCTCATTGAGAAAAAGCTGAACACAAAGAGGTAGACAGGTTATGATTAATTTATGGACAAGATTCGTTTTCCGAAGATTCCCGATATTCCTAAACCGAAGTTCCTATAAAAATTGGCTCAACAATGAGCATAACATACTGATATATGGTTGGTTATTGGTATTTTACTTGCAAATAACGTAGCCATGTAATGTGCATTTTTTCTTGATATGTGAGGATTAGACGTGTATCGTACGTGGCCATGTACACAGAAAGAGTACCTAATCGCAATTCACCCCCTTGTATCCTCCTTAGAGAATCCTATCGCCAGGGAGGAAAGGTTAAAAAACGCACTATTACCAATCTTAGTAAATGGCGCCCGGAGCTTGTCGAAAACTTTCGCGCTTTGCTCAGAGGCGGAACCGTTGTTGAGAACTTGGAAAAAAGTTTTGATGTAGTCCGATCCCGTCCGTATGGCCATATAGTAGCCGTTCTGGTTTCTTTATCACGAACTTCGGTCTAACGAGCCAGCTTGCTTTTCTTCGTCTTCGAAAGCGGAACGCTTAATCCCTTATAATCTTGGCATTTGAGGTCATTGGGTACAATGGCTTCTTAGTACATGGTTATTTCCTAAGGGGGCTCTGTTGGCTTTCTGCTTCTCTCTCGTATGTATCCAACATCGCCTCTACCTCTGTCCTGATTTCTTCCCTTAACGATTCCGGCTCAAGCAGCAAGGCATGTGCTCCCCAGCTCATGGCCCAGAATTTTATCTCTTGTGTTCCCGCTACCTCTGCCTCAAAGATGATCGAACCGTCATCTTGCTGATGGATCTCCTGGCTCTCGTGCCAGATCTTTTCCTTGATGTAGTCTGCCACCTCTGGCGAAAACCATATCTTCACACTTACCGGTTTTCCCTTGAACACTCCAAGGCTCTGCCCCATGAACTCTTCCATGCTGAAATTCTCTGGCATCTCAAATGTCTCCTTTGTCTCGTGTAGCATTTTGATCCGGTCCAGGGCAGATATGCGCACTTCACCCCTCATGTGACAAAAGCCTATCATGTAAAACGTACCGTTGAAAAACCATATCCTGTAAGGATCCACTTTCCTGCGACTTTCCTTCTTGCGGCTCATGGTGTGATAGACGATCTCCAGCGTCTTCTTTTTGACCGCAGCATCGTTAACTCGATTCAAGACCTCCCTGAACTTAGCATACGGCTTATGGGGCTTGATGCCGATATGGAGGGTTTGCTCCAGATTCTCTAGGTACCCCAAAGACTCAGGTGGAAGGGTGGCCCTTATTTTCTGAGAGAAAGATTTGAGGGAATCATAGAACACGGTGTCCTTCCTGTCTGCCGCCAGGCAGGCCTGCCTGCCGGCCAGGCAGGGAATATTCTCAGCATATCTGCACCAAAATATAGGGCCATTAGCTCTGGCAGGCTGAATGGTATGGGGATTTGATGTTTGACGGTATCGAGCAATGACCACAGGTTCCTGCCTTCCACCCTTTCGGTGTAGATGGGGAAACCTGCTATCTGCAGGGCCTCAAGATCTCTATAAACAGTCCTTGGATGACAGTCCAGTTCAGAGGCCAGTTTTGCAGCGGACTTCCCACGCTTTGAAGAAATCAGTGTCTGGATTATCCTCCACTGCCTTCCTAATTGGTCTCCCCTTGCCATATTTATCCTCCCCAAAATGTTCCCGCCTCTCATTACTTTACGAAGTAAGTAGGGGAACAAAGATGTTGCACAGTTAAAGGAAAATTAACAAATTTATCAATAAAATTTATGCCATAGCACACATATTTTTTCATGAGCCAGCAACATTTTTTCAAATTTTTTCTGC
>JAFDHO010000124.1 GCA_019308745.1 Deltaproteobacteria bacterium | reverse complement strand
AAGTCGCAGAAAAGACCAGCCCGGGAGGCTCGGAACGCAAGAAAAGGCATCATCACCCCCGTTCGTCCATCACCGAGTTCTCTCAATCGCTTTTCAAACGGCTAAAATGTTACGTTATTTTGCAAAAGCCTAACCGGACATCTATGAATTCCAATCAAATTCCCATAAAGGAGATTGCAGGACCCTGCCCGCATGTCATTGCTGGAGGTTGATCTTGTCATAGGCCTCGATAACCCGGTCCGTCAAATCCACTGCAGGGTTGGCATATATGATACCGACCGCCCTTTTCTCAACGATGAGGGCGTACCCCTCCTCCTTGCCGATCTCCCTGACGATTTTGCCGATCTCCCTGACGATCTTCATCCTTTCTTCCATTTCAATGGACTTCATTTCCTGGGTGTAATCGTCGGCGAGGTACTTTATGTATCTTTTCTTCCTTTCGAGCTCCCTCTTCTTGTCCTCCTGGGCATCCAAGCTCAACATCATGCTCTGTTTCTTGAATTCTTCCTCCAGCTTTTGATATTCTTTTCTCTCAAGAGACAGTTTCTTCTCCAAGCTCTCGAATTTCTTTCGTATTTCCATGCTCGTCGCCAGAAAGGCCTTGGAGTTCTTCTGGAATTTTTGGATATCCACAAAACCGATCTTGCCAGGGTCTGCACCCAGGGCGCTCCCCTGCGCCAGGCCCACGAGAAGCAGGGGCAGGATGTATCCTAATGTCTTTTTCATTCTCTTCCTCCCTGAGATAGATTTGTCTGGTTCAGACCGTTGAAACGGTACTTAGGTCTAAAAGAATCCCCCAATAGCAAACTCCATGTTTCCGCTTGGCTCATCTTCTTCCCTGTCAAGGATGAACCCATATTCCAATCGAAGCGGACCAATGGGCGAATACCACCTGATGCCGGCGCCTGCCGCTGTCCTTAGGTCTCCGAAGTCGTAGTTCTGGTCTTTTGTCCATACATTTCCGGCGTCAAAAAAGACAACCCCGACAACACCCTGATCTTTTAAGAGCGGGAAACGGAATTCCACGTTGTACACCATCATCTTTTCGCCTCCTACCCGGTCTCCGGTAGCCGGGTCCCGAGGGGAGATGCTGTAGGCATCAAAACCGCGCACCGTGCGGATACCGCCTATACGGTATTTGGAAAATACCGGGAGGATTCCATCCGAGGGTCTTTCCTTGAGATAGCCCAGCCTCCCCTTGACATGAAAGACCGTTTCCCAGCGTAGAGGAAAAAACCAGGATGAGGTGAGTTCGATCCTGTTGAAGGCGACGTCTCCGCCAAGAAACCCTCCACTATACTCCCCTATGACACTGTTGAGGGAACCCCTGGTGGTGTTGAAGAGCCGGTCCTTGGAATCCCGTGTAATCCCGAGCCTTATGAGACTGGTTAGATTTGTACCCTTCATTTGCCTGATTTGCAGGGCAGCGGTGTCCGCAACATCTGTGATGTCCGCGTCGTCATAGGCGTATTTGGCGGAGCCCCGAGTGTACTCATCGAACCATTTCAGGGGAAATCCCAATCTGAGCGCCCCGCCGAGGCTGTCTTTTGTGTATTCGTCGTACTCCCGTTTGAAATTATAAGCGTCAAACCCAGCGGAGATACGCCTTCCCATGAACCATGGTTCTGTGAATTTGAGGTCGAAATCCAGGGTCCGGGAACTGATTTCGGCTGAGAGGGAGGCCCTCTGTCCCTTTCCGAAGAGGTTGTTTTCCAGGAGGCGAAAAGTAGTCGTTGTTTTGTCGAAGGAGCTATAACCTATGCCCGCCATAAACGAACCCGTAGGCTGTTCTTTCACCTTGATGTCCAGTATCATAAGGTCGTCGCGGCTCCCCTTCTTCGTCTGAAATTGGACGTCTTCGAAATAGCCGAGCCTGAAAAGATTTCGGGAGCTTTTCCTGAGCCCGGAGCCTGAAAAAAAGTCCCTCTCCACGACTTCGAGCTCACGTCTGATGACGTTGTCCCGGGTTCTGGTGTTTCCGGATATATTTATCCTCTCAAAACGGACCTTCTTGCCCCTGGAGATCCTGTAGGTGATGTCGACGACCAGCTTCTCAGGATCCTCCCGGGTACCGGGGACCACCTCTGCATAGGCATAGCCCTCATCAGCGTAAATGTTCCTGAGGGTGAGGCTGTCCTTTCCCAGGATTTCCCGGTTGAAGAACTCCTCCCTATTGATCTTTATCTTTTTGAGCAGCTCTTCTTCGGGCATAATGAGGTCCCCGGTAATCCGCACCTTGTTGACACGAAACTTGGGTCCCTCGATAATCTCCAAGTTAATGGTGAGCCCCTTGTCCTTTTCATAAGAGATCTTGGGATCACCGACCTTTGCCCTGATGTATCCGTGATTGAAATAGAAGGAGATCAGCTTCTGGCGGTCAAACTCCAGTTGTTTCCTGTCCAAGAGCCCCGATTTCGTAAACCAGGAGAAGAACCCCTTTTCCTTGGTCGTAATGACGTCCTTCAGGTCACCATCGTCAAATTCCTTGTTTCCGATGAATTGGATCTTTCTTATGTATACCTTGTCCCCTTCCTTTATCTGGTAAACGAGGGCAACCTCATTGTTGGGAAGTTCTAGGATCTTTTCCCTGATTTCAACCCCGTAATAGCCCTTTTTGTGGTAGTAGTCCTTCAGCCTGTTTATGCTATCTGCGATCTCTCCCCGGTTCAAGATAGAATAGGGCTTCAACCCCGTTTCCTTCATCAGGTCTTTGTCTTTTACCTTCTTGTTCCCCTCAAAGGATATTCTTGCAATGGAAGGCTTTTCAGTGACATTGATGATAACGACCTTGCCCTTTGGCCCCTTTTCGGTTTCAATCTTTACATCAGTAAAGTATCCCAATTGGAAGATTGAGCGGAGGTCCGAATCAAGTTTCTTGGGGTCCAGGCTGTCGCCTTTCTTACTTTCCATGACCGCGAGGATCGCCTCTGTCTCAACCCTTCGATTTCCCTTAATAACTACCGAATCAATCTGTTCGACACCCAGCACCATGTTGTAGATGCTGACAATAGCCCTTTCGGCGGCTGAGGCCAGCCTGTCGATGTCTTCCTCTGTCACAAAAATGGAAAAGGGTCCCTCCTTTCTGACGACGTCCAGGACCCTGATGTCAAGGCTGATATTTCTTCCGACCTGGGTCAGGCTGCCGGAGACGACCCAGTCGGCCTTCAGGTCGTGGCCGATAGAGAGCATCCTGTCAAATTCAACAGGGCTTGCGAAGGCCTCCGGATGCCTGTTTACCAGATCCGGACTGATCACGGGGATACCGCGTGCAGCCAGCCGAGATGTGAACATCTCTTGGAGTCCCCGTCTCAGGTGCTCCATGGGTGTCGGGGTGAAGACTCGAAAGGGCACCACCGCCGCCTTTTCACCTTCCTTTGCCTGTCCGACCATAGGGAGCAGTAAGCATATCAGGAGCGTCATGAGCCCTCTTAAGACCCATCTCTTAGGTCCATAGTTCGCCCCCGCCCCAATATCTTGCAGCCTTCTACGGGGATGAATGGCGAAGCGAAGAACGCCGAGGACCCTCAGAGGGGGGGCAGATCGCCGTCGGCGCGCGTGCGCCGGGGTACCCCGCGGCCTGCTGCGGAGAATATTATTTTCCGCCTCTTTTCCCGGGAGCCCCCTCAAAAGCGAGTTTCTCATTGAATACGTCCATCCATTATCTCCATCCTGAGAGACATCTTTGCGGCCAACCGCTGGTTATGAGTCGCAATGACCAGGGCCAACCCCCTGACCTCATTGAGCTTGAGGAGAAGGTCCGCAACCTCATCACCGGTCCTTTGATCGAGGTTCCCGGTGGGCTCGTCCGCCAACAGAAGTTTTGGACCCATGATCAATGCCCTTGCAATGGCCACCCTTTGTTGCTCCCCTCCGGAGAGTTCTCCGATACGGTGTTTGAGCCTCTTCTCCAGCCCTACCTCCACGAGCATATCCTTGGCCATGGCCATGGCCTTCTTCTTCCCCGTTCCGGCGATCAAGGCTGGTACGATGGTATTCTCAACAGCATTGAACTCCGGCAGCAAATGATGAAATTGAAAGACAAATCCTATGTCTTGATTCCTGATTTTGCACAAATCCCTTTCAGACATTTTTCCTATGTCCGTGCCTTCGAACCTGACTATCCCCCGGGTAGGCGGTTCAAGGGTCCCCATGATATTGAGCAGGGTCGACTTTCCCACACCCGACGCCCCTGTTATGGCCATATTGTCCCTTGGTCTGATTGCGAGATCAATGCCCTTGAGGACTTCAATGGTTAATCCGTTATGGATAAAGGTCTTATGGACATCTAGTAGCTCAAGCATACAGGTTCATCCAAGGCCCCCGTAAGGGCCATGCCACCTACTCGTATCTCAGTGCCTCAACCGGGTTTACGCGGGAGGCGTGCCAGGAAGGGTAGATGGTGGCCAGGAAAGAGATAAGTATAGCTGACAGGGCGACGAAAATTACGTCCGACCCTTCGACCCTTACCGGAAGAGTGGAGATATAATAGATGTCCGAAGGGAGCCTGATGAACTTGTACTTTGCAAGGAGTTTGCAGAGACCAAGCCCGGAGGCAAGACCGGCCATTGTGCCCGCAAGTCCTACCAGGAGCCCCTGTAACATGAATATGCTCATGATACTCCGTGCAGTTGCGCCCATTGCCCTCAGGATTGCCACGTCTCTATTTTTTTCCATTACCACCATGACCAGGGTGCTGATGATGTTTAGGGCCCCCACGAGGACGATCATCGTCAATATGATGAACATGGTAATCTTTTCGAGTCGCAAGGCCGAGACCAGGCTCCTGTTCATCAGTTTCCAATCCTTTGTCCAGAAGGGCAGACCCAGTAACTTTGATATGGCTTTACCAACCCGGTCTGCCCTGTCCACATCGGCCACCTTGACTTCAAGCCCGGTAACACGGTCCTCCATTCCGAGGAAATCCTGGGCCTCTTCGAGAGAGACAAAAACCAGGCTTGAATCATATTCGTACATGCCGGAATCAAAGAGGGCCGATATCCTGTACTTCCGCGTGCTCGGAACGCGGCCCAGGGGCGTCAATTTGCCAAAGGGGGAAATCACTGTCAGGTCGTTGCCTGGCCTGACACCCAAACGTCCTGCCAACTCCTTGCCGACAATGATTGCGGGCACACCTCCATAGCTCATGTCGAGGGAAGACAGGGAGCCTTCCTTTATCATGGGCTCGATACCTATGACCTCAGCGGCCGTTTTGGTGTCCAGTCCCCTCAAATAGGCCCCGGAAGCGGTACCCAGACTCTTTACCATAACCTGGCCATAAATGAAAGGCGTTGTTGCAATCACCCCTTCTACTTTGCCTACCTTTTCGGCAATCTCTCCGTACCTACGGAAGGCCCCTTCGTAGCTCAGTACAAGGAGGTGAGAGTTGACTCCCAGTATCTTGGACATGAGGTCTTGCCGGAACCCATTCATGACAGATAGGACCACTATCAAGGCCATGACACCTACCATGACGCCGACCACCGATATGATCGTGATCACGGAAATAAAGGTCTGCTTTCTCTTGGCCTTTAGGTACCTGATTCCGATAAAAAGTTCAAAATACATGTTAGCATCGATGAGATGGAGCGCAGTCTAGCCCTTCCTGGGCCTCATTTGAGGGAAAAATATCACGTCCCTGATGGAGGGCGAATCAGTCAGGAGCATGACAACCCTGTCTATACCGATCCCCTCGCCGGCAGTGGGAGGGAGACCATATTCCAGGGCAGTGACATAGTCTTCATCCATGAATTGGGCCTCTTCGTCTCCCGCCTCCCTGAGGGCGACCTGTTGCTCAAATCTCTTCCTCTGGTCCTCGGGATCGTTCAATTCCGTAAAGGCGTTTGCAATTTCTTTCCCGCCGACAAAGAGTTCGAATCTATCGGTAATTCGGGGATCCTCGTCATTCCGTCTGGACAGGGGGGATATCTCTGCCGGATAGCCATAGACGAATGTCGGCCTGATCAGCTTCGGTTCGACCGTTTGATCAAATATCTTGGCCAGTATTTGTTCCAGGCTGTCCCGTTTCGTCAGGACGATATCCCTGGACACGGCGAATTCAATGGCGGCCTTCTTGTCCTTAAGCACCGATTCCTCCACTCCGCCTATCTCCCTCAAGGAGTCGTACAGAGAGATCCTCTGCCAGGGCGGGGAGAAGTCAATCTCGTGGTTTTGGTAAACGAAGGTGTTTGTGCCGAAGATCTCTTTGAGGATCCTGTTGAAGAGTTCTTCGGTCAGGGCCATGAGGTCTTGGAATGTGGCATATGCCATATAGAATTCCAGCATGGTAAACTCGGGGTTATGCTGAATGGAGATCCCCTCGTTTCTGAAGTTTCGGTTGATCTCAAAGACCCTCTCGATTCCGCCGACTACGAGTCTTTTGAGATAAAGCTCAGGCGCTACCCTCAGATACAGGTTCATACCAAGGGCATTGTGGAAGGTCTTGAAGGGCTTGGCCGTAGCTCCACCGGGTATGGCCTGCATCATGGGGGTCTCCACTTCCAGGAAACCCCGGGAAGTGAAGAAGTCTCTAATGGATTGGATGATCTTGCTTCTGAGTATGAAGACGTTCTTGACGGAATCGTTGACGATCAAGTCGAGATAGCGCTGCCGGTACCTCGTCTCTACGTCACTCAGTCCGTGCCATTTTTCGGGCAGGGGTCGCATGGATTTTGAAAGGAGCTTGATTTCATGGGCCAGGATAGTCAATTCGTCCGTTCTCGTCCGGAAAAAGGTCCCCTTAATGCCTATGAAGTCACCGATGTCCATGAGTTTGAAGACCTTGTACTGGGATTCTCCCACCTTGTCCTTGCGAACATATGCCTGAATGCGCCCGGTACCGTCCTTGATGTGTATGAAAGAGGCCCTCCCGAAATCGCGTATGGACATTATCCTACCCGCCATAGAAAAGACCTTCCTGTTCTTTTCGAGATATTCAGCGGTTACCTTGTCAAAGCGGTCAATGGCTTGTGAGGCTGTCATGTCGTATCTGTAGCCGGCCGGATAGAGGCTCACTCCCATGGCCCTGAGTTTTTCCGCCTTCCTTCTCCTGTCTTCTATGAGGGAACTGGTCTTTTCCATTGGGCTCCACATTGGGTTTATGATCAGGCGCGGGTTCTCTCAGATTGAGAACTCGTAGAGTTCACCAACGGCATCTTGCCGGGTGAACATCCCGCGCACCCTTATATCAGTGTTAGAATAAACCCTAATTATTTGTATAGGTTGAAGCTATGCTTGTAATCCATATGCCCTTGATAGTCAAGGCAAAAGAGAGGCGGAGAGGAAAACACCGGGTCAGGGGTCCCCTTACTTGAGGGTGACGGAAGACAGGGTCCTGTGCCCGCAGCCGGGCGAGGGGCTCCATGCATTACTCCGTCTCGGGGCACAAGAAGCAAACTAAATGTGGGCAGTGACCCGAAACCGGAGACCTCAAAGAAATCTGTTGCCCCTTTTCTTATTTTACGTTAATTAAGTACATTTTGTGCGTCATTCCGTTGCGCCCGGTCCCATAAGGTTCAACCGTTGTGAGTGGAGCTCTCCCGGCAGGAGCCGGGGGCACCTGTGGCAAAGCCAAGCGGAATTGCGCCGAAGCCAGCCCGGCTTCGCCCTGCGGGCCAGGCGGCGGTCACCTTCCGTCATTCCTCCCCGTGGTTTGGCACGGGGCATCCTGGCGAAGGCGAGTGAAGGGCGGGTACGGGAATTGATTCGGGAAAAACCTCCAGGGTTGTGGTCCGGGGTTGGAAAGGCCGCCTAGGTGGTTCTTTCCTTCGCGGACCAGGGGTCCCGGGGCTGAGATGATGGGTGGAAGATACGGTTTTGAAAAGAAATTTCGAGAGCAGATCCTGATGTGCTCCAGGTGTGGTTTTTGCCAGGCCGTCTGTCCCTTGTACGGTTTGACCCTCAGGCCCGCCCTGAATGCGCGGGGAAAGATCCTGGTCCTCAAGGAGGTCATGGAGGGGAAAATTGAACTGAACGAGGAACTGGGCGAGACCCTGTTTCAGTGTACAACCTGTGCCGGTTGTACGGAGAATTGCCCCTCCGGCGTGAAGGTGCCCGAAATCATAGTGGAAGCAAGAAGAGATATGGCGAGGAAGGGGCTTTGTCATCCGTCCTTCAAGGGAATGGGCGAAATCCTCGGGAGGTGTGACAACATCTACGGGGAAGAAGAGGCCCCGGACTTCGGCAAGGCGAGAAACAGGAAGGCAGAATACGTCTACTTCGTAGGCTGCGTGGGCTCTTACCGGGAGGAAGAGGCGACACGGGACGTCCTGAAGCTCCTGGATCACCTTGGGGTGGATTATACCCTGATCGACGAGGTCTGCTGTAGCGGGGTCTTGGAAGATGTGGGATATCAGATCAATGAGGACCTTGCACGAAAGAATACGGAACGTGTGCTCAGCACGGGGGCGAAGACGCTTATCACGGGATGCCCCTACTGCCTGCGCACCTTTAAGGGCAAGCCCCAGTACGAAGGCTTGAGAGAAAGAGGGATCAGTATCATTCACATCAGCCAGTTCCTAAAGGACGTTGACCTGGGTGTTCGGACAAAGAAAAGGGTTACCTATCACGACCCCTGCGACCTGGGGAGACACTCCGGGATATACGAGGAACCTCGAAGGACAATCAAAGGGATCGCCCCCAACTTCGTCGAGATGGCGAGCCATCATGAAAAGGCCCTTTGCTGCGGGGCCGGCGGAGGCGTGAGAGCAGCCTATGCCAGAAACTCCATAGATATGGCACGGCGGAGGTTGAAGGAGGCAGAGGAGTGCAATGCCGAAGTGGTGCTAACGGAGTGCAACTCCTGCGTGCATAACCTCCTCAATGCCAAGTTGAGGAAGCAAAATATTGCCATATACACGACATCCCAGTTTGTCAACAGGCTCCTGGAGGGAAAGGAGCATTGATGGTGCTTTCTCATGGCCCCGCCACATAGCTTGAACGCAGCAGGTTTGGACAACAAGCTGTTGACAGGGCGATCCTTCTCACATATACTCAGCCCGGCCAAAAGGTGATTGAATCGTTCCTGCATACAAAGGCGTTCCGAGGAACACTTCACGGGAGGCTCCACAAAGGAGATCGCCCAGGAGAAATTTCTGCGAGGAGAGTGAAATGGGAATAAATGCTAATGAGTTCAAGGATATAGACCCAGGGGAAAGAATACTTATGGGGCCGGGCCCGAGCAACGTCCACCCCAGAGTCATGCAAGCAATGTCCGCCCCATGCGTCGGACACCTGGACCCCTATTACCTGTCCGTAATGGACGAGGTAAAGGTATTGCTCAGGTTTCTCTTTCAGACCCGGAATGAGATGACCATATCCGTTTCAGGGACAGGCACGGCAGGAATGGAGGCATGCCTCGCAAACATCATCGAGCCAGGGGATGAAGTGGTGATCTGCGTGAACGGGGTCTTCAGTGCCAGGATGTGCGACATAGCCAACCGGTTGGGCGGGAAGGTGACCAGCGTGGAAGGTGAGTGGGGAAGGGCCATGGACCAGGAGAAAGTACGAAAGGCCGTGAAGGGGAAAGGCCCGAAGCTCGTTGCTGCGGTCCATGCGGAGACTTCCACGGGGGCCTGCCAGCCTGTCGTGGACCTGGCCGAAATCGCCCACGAATGCGGTGCCCTTTTCCTGGCAGACATGGTGACGTCCCTGGGCGGCATGGATGTAGCCCTCGACCGGATGGGGATCGATATCGCCTACAGCGGGACGCAAAAATGTATATCCTGTCCCCCGGGTCTGGCACCGGTCTCCTTCAACGAGCGTTCGATGGAAGTGATCCGGAAGCGTAAGAAACCCGTGGTGAGCCTGTACCTGGATATGGGGCTCCTCAAGACCTACTGGGACAATGATGGGAGGGCCTATCACCACACAGGCCCCATAAACATGAACTACGCCCTTCGCGAGGCATTGAGACTTATCGCCGAGGAGGGGCTTGAGCCCAGGTTCGCTCGGCACCTCCTGAACCACCGGGCGCTGGTTGCGGGAGTAGAGGCCATGGGCCTCTCAATGCTGGTGCCCGAAGGGGAGAGACTCCCCACCTTGAATACGATACGCATACCGGATGGGGCGGATGACGCCAAAGTCAGGCGTGCCCTTCTGGAAGATTTCGGGATAGAGATCGGGGGAGGACTCGGAGAACTGGCAGGAAAGATCTGGCGCGTGGGACTCATGGGGCATACCTCCTCCAGGAGGAACGTCACGCTCTTTCTCGGGGCACTGGAGACAGTCCTGAAGGCAGAAGGAGTCAATGTCCGTCCAGGTGCCCTGGAAGCAGCATCAGAGATCTACGGAGAGGCCTCCTGAAGGAGTCAGACAGAAAAGGTCAGTAATGTCCGGTTAGGATTCTGCCAGGGCGAATAGTGGCCAGGGCCGTTGGTTGTGGCCGCTGGGAGGTCTTTTCCAGAGGCTCAATATTCGCCCTTGGCCTCTTTACGCCCCCATAAGCCTCATAGTCATTGCCTTACAGGCACAGAAGATGGAGGCTCCGGTAGAGATGATCTCCTGGGGCTACTGAGGCCCTTTATTAAGTGTTTGGTGCCGTTCATGATGGCAGGGAGGAATTTGATTGGGCCTCTGGAAAAGACCTCCCGGCGGCCATGCGCCTCATGGTGTTGATCAAGCCTTTGGCGATGGCCTGTTTTTGGAAAATCTTAACCGGACATCAGTGAGAAAAGGTCAAGGTTAGGGGGAAGAAATGGGAAAGATCAAGATCTCCGCGGGCGACGTAGTCGTCCAGGCCCGTCTCTATGACAATCCCACGGCCGATGCCATCCGGGACCGACTCCCCATCGAGGGCAGGGCAAATAGGTGGGGAGATGAGATATACTTCGGGATTCCGGTGGCCGTGGAGGAGGCCCCCGACGCCAATGACGTCGTTGAAATGGGGGAACTTGGCTACTGGCCGCCCGGGAGTGCCTTTTGTATCTTTTTCGGCCCCACACCCGCAAGCCGGGGAGAGGAGATCAGGGCTGCGAGCCCGGTCAACAGGTTTGGCAGGGTGGAAGGCGACCCGAGTGTGCTGAAGGCTGTGAAAAGCGGCGAAAAGGTCACGGTGGAGAAGGTCCAGGAGGGGTGATAGGGTTCGACTGACAGCCTGGTGAAAGGAGGCTAGGAGAGTGGACACGGAAGAAGCCGCGGAATTGCTCCGCAGGGCAGAGGAGGAAAGAGTTCCGGTAGATTCCCTCTTGGGGCTTTCGCCCGGGGGAGTCTCCCTCGATGAAGCATTCCGGATCTGTGAACGGAATACCCGGAGGCGCATTGAGCAGGGCGAGAAGTTGGCGGGTTACAAGGTGGGCCTTACAAATGTGGAGGTGAGGAAACAGTTGGGCTTCCCTGATTCCACCTACGGCTTTCTCATGGAAAGCATGGTCCTGCAAGGGGGAGGCACATTCGACATGGCGGAGCTGATTGCGCCGAAGCTCGAATGCGAGATATGTTTCAAGCTCAAGGGTGACCTGAGGGGAAAAGGGATTTCAACGGAGGAGGTCCTGGAGGCCACCGAAGGGGTATGCGCTTCCTTCGAGATATGTGACACGAGACTGAAGGACTGGAAGTGCACCTATGAGGAGTTTTTTGCCGACAACGGGTGTTCGGCCAGGGTCGTGCTCTCGGGACAGTGGCATCCGGTTGACAAGATAGACCTACTGAAAGAGACCGTAGTTCTGTCCAAAGACGGAGACCCCATTGCAGAGGGAAGGGGTGAAATGGCAATGGGTCATCCGGCCAAGGCAGTAGCGTGGCTCGCAGGGAAGCTTGCCGAGAGAGACAGCTACTTGCAGGCAGGCCAGATAGTCATGACCGGGACCCTGACTCCCATGATGGTCATAGAAAAGGGCTCAAGGTACAGGGCTGAGTTCTCCACCATGGGAACTGTGGAAATGACCTTTTCCTGATAGGAACCAATCTTGATCGCTTCGTAAAAAGTCAGAAAGTACTCATTTTCGTCGTTCCTGCGAAAGCAGGAATCCAGTAATTTCAAAGGCTTCTGGATGCCCCTGGATCGTAGTCCAGGGCAGGCTTCTCAAGTCCAGCATCACGGTTTTGAGACTTTTTACTTTGCCATCTCAATTTTGACTTTTTACGAGTTGGTCAATCTTAGGGCCTTCCGGATCCTTGGAATTTCATGCTCCTCATGAGGTCGGGGAAACAGCGGTCTTCTTTGACTGAATTGTCGCCTTCTTGTCCCTCCGGTCGTCCACCTTGAGGTCTATGACGATCCTCTGTGCCCCTTCAGCCACATGGGCGGCATGGACC
>JAFDHO010000123.1 GCA_019308745.1 Deltaproteobacteria bacterium | reverse complement strand
GCGGCCGAGATAGGCCAAGATAACGGGTCTGGGCTTACCGTTGACTCTACGAGATTCAACGATGCTCCAATAGGTCTTGCCCCTTGATTTTCGTTTTTGGAGGGTGGCCATATTAGTGTATACATTAACCCACTTACTCCTTGATGTCAAGCATTTTGTGAAACCAAAATAGGTTAAATATGAGCATTAACAGGCATATTGTAACCAGCGAAGGCGATGTTTGCAGACCTAAGGGAAGTCCAGTTATCAGTGTATACGCATTCAGTTTATCAGTGTATACGCATTCAGTGATGAATATTGCATCCTAATTCCTTAATATCACGAACAAAATCAGCAGCAATCATATGATCCACCATGTTTGCGTAGTAAAGTCACGCTAGCCATTGCCAAATCCCTTTGTATCTCGCCCCCGAGGACATGGCCCTGAAAGACCTGCCTTGCCTTTTCCCCATCTAGATTGTAGTAGATGACCGCCTCTTCTCCCATGCGGCGGACAGTTATGTTGGGCTCACTGCTGCACATACCCATACACCCTGAGATAATCAACTGAATATCTCTCCTTCTTGATCTTGCCAGCTCTTCCTTCAAGGCCTCCAGCACCCGTTCCCCACCAGCCGCTATACCACAGGTGCCCAGGTGAACCGTGATCTTGACCCTATTTCCCCCTTCTCTCAAGGTGTTTTCACGAATCACCCTCTCCTTGATCCCTTTTAGGTCTTCAACGTTGAGTTTAGGCATGCCAAGACTCCCCTTTCCATGTGTATCACTTGTTTCTAAGGCTTACCCTATTCATATCTCTTAAGGATCCTCAGGACGCTTTCCGCACTAACGCCCCCGTGTGTGTCCTCATCTACCACGACGACAGGCGCCAGGCCGCACGCGCCGAGACAGCGGACCGCCTCCAGGGAAAATCTCCTGTCCTCTGTTATGCCTCCGACCCCCAGCTTGAACTCTGATTTGAGCCGATCAAGCACTTCGGCGATTCCCCTGACATAGCAGGCCGTACCGAGGCACACCTTGATCGTGTGCCTCCCCTTAGGGACCATAGAAAAGAAGGAGTAAAAGGTTACCACCCCATAGACGGTACTGCCCGGGATGTTTAGCTCCCTGGCGATATAGTCCTGGAGTTCCTGGGGCAGATATCCCGCGATTTCCTGGCACTCTTCCAGGACAGGGATAAGGCAGCCGGGTTTACCGTCATTTCAATGACTGAAGATCTTGAACATGATTCATCTATCCACTCCTTAATCTCCCTCATGCGTTGCGAGTTGCTTACTTCTTACTTATTGGTCGTCCTTTCCCTTTTGCCACTTGCCTGCCCCGTGAAATTGCCACTCCCAGTGGCACCTATTTCACCGGGGTCTCTCGTTACTCGTCACTAGTCCTTTGTGACTCGTCACTGTCTAATCCCCCTGTCGTTCAATTCTCACGGCACACACCTTGTACTCCGGGATCTTGGCGACGGGATCCAGGGCCGGGTTGGTCAAGAAGTTGGCTGCGGCTTTGGCGTAATGAAAGGGGATGAACACGGTGCCCTCCACCGCCTGCCTGCTTATCCTGGCCCTGGCCGTGATATCTCCACGCCTGGACGCTACCTTCAAGGGCATCTCGTCTTTCACACCATACCTTTCGGCATCCTGGGGTGAGATCTCCACGTAGCATTCGGGGGCCTTTTGATTCAGCCCGGGGGACTTCATGCTCATGGTACCCGTGTGGTACTGGTAGAGGAGCCTTCCCGTGGTCAGGTACAGAGGGTATTCCTCGTCCGGCATTTCGGCCGGCGGAATGTATTCGATGGCGTGGAATACCCCGAGACCGCGGGTGAACTGATCCACGTGCAGACAGGGCGTCCCCGGATGGTCGGTCCCTGTGCACGGCCAATGGATGCCCTTCTTCGTCAACCGGCTGTAGTTGATCCCGCAGTAGGAGGGGGTGACCGATGCGATCTCATCCATGATTGCCCTGCTATTCCTGTAAGACATGGGGTATCCCATGCGGGTTGAAAGGTCGCAAAGTATTTCCCAGTCTTCCCTCGCATCTCCGGGCGCTTTTACCGCTCTCCTTACTCGCTGGACCTTTCTTTCGGTGTTGGTAAAGGTTCCGTCCTTCTCGGCGAAAGAGGCGGAAGGCAAGACAACATGGGCCATTTGAGCCGTCTCCGTCAGGAAGATATCCTGGACCACAAGAAAATCCAGGCTCTCAAGGCCCTCTTTGACATGGTTCAAATCGGGGTCAGATACCATGGGATTCTCCCCCACAATGTAGAGGGCTTTGAGAACCCCTTCGGAGGCCTGTGTCATCATCTCCGTGACAGTGAGACCCGGTTTGGAAGGCAGGCCTTCAACATCCCACGCCTTTTCCATGCGCGACCTTGCTGAGATATCATCCACCTTCTGGTAACCGGTGTAAACATTTGGCAGGGCACCCATGTCGCAGGCCCCCTGGACATTGTTCTGGCCCCGCAGGGGATTCACCCCGCCGCCTCGCACCCCTACGTTTCCGCAGAGCATGGCCAGGTTAGCCAGGGATTTCACGTTGTCAGTGCCTGTGGTATGCTGGGTAATACCCATGCAATAAAGGATGGAGGCTGCCCCCGCCGAGGCATAGAGACGTGCTGCCGCGACCAGATCCTTTGCCGGGATCCCCGTGATCTCTTCGACGTATTCGGGTGAATACCTTTCAACCACGGCCTTCAATTCGTCCAGTCCCACGGTCCTTGACTGGACATAGGCCTCGTCGTAGAGTTCTTCCTTGATGATCACGTGCATCATCCCATTGATCCAGGCTACGTCCGTGCCCAGGTTTTGCCGCAACCAGTGGGTTGCGAAGCGCGTGATGGATATCTTCCTGGGATCCACGACGATCAACTTGGTCCCTTTTTGGGTCACGGCGCGCTTCACGTAGGAAGACAGGACCGGATGGTTTTCCGTGGTGTTGGACCCCGTGATGAGGATGACCTCTGCCTGCTCTATGTCCTCTATGGGATTTGTCATGGCACCGCTCCCAAAGGCTGCGGCCAGACCGGCCACGGTGGAAGAGTGTCAAAGCCTGGCGCAATGATCTATGTTATTGGTGCCGACGACTGCCCTGGCGAACTTCTGGGCTATGTAGTTCTCCTCGTTGGTTATTCGAGCGCTCGACAGGATGCCGATTGAGTCAGGGCCTGATTCCCCCTTTATCCTCGTCAGTCTCTCTGCGACCAGGTCCAGTGCCTCTCCCCAGGAGGACTCCCTGAACCTCCCGTTTTCCCTGATGAGGGGTGCCTTCAAGCGTTCGGGAGAATGTATAAAATCGTATCCGAATCTGCCCTTGACGCACAGACTCCCGTAGTTGGGAGCCGAGTCTTCGACACCAGTAACCTTGACCACCCGGTTGTCCTTAACATGGAGAAACATCTGGCAGCCAACACCACAGTAGGAGCACGTGGTCTGGACCTTCTCCACCTCCCATGCCTTGGCCTTGAATCGACTTGGCTTCTCAATGAGTGCCCCCACAGGACAGACCTGGACACACTCCCCGCAAAATACGCAATCCGAGTTTATATAGGGACGATCGCCTACGGTGACTATCTTTGAATCGATGCCGCGATACCCGTATGAGATTGCCTGGTTGACCTGGACCTCGTTACAGGCCTGAACACAGCGTCCACACATCACGCAGCGGGAAAAGTCCCTGATGATCATCTCGTTTTCCATCTCCGCCGGGTATCTTGGGGGTCTCTCAGGGAACCGCGACATATCAATATGATATTTGTATGCCAGGTCCTGCAACCGGCAATTGCCGTCTGCTTCGCAGGTTACACAATAATGGTGGCCCGAGGCGAGAAGGAGTTCGATATTCAGCCTCCTGGACCTGACGACCCTTTCCGATTCAGTGCTGATAACCATACCGGGAGCGGCAGGGGTTGAGCAGGATGCGATAAGATTTCTCGCTCCTTCCACTTCTACCAGACAAATGCGGCACGCGCCGGTGGGTGTTGCCCTCTTTAAGTAACAGAGGGTCGGGATATCTATGCCGTTACGGGATGCGACTTGAAGTATTGTTTCGCCCGGTTTGAAGGGGAATTCCCGGCCATTGATCGCAATCTTTCTTGAAGGACCCATGTTCTCTCCTGGCTACTGATAAATTATGGTAATTAGTGAAGAAATTCTCAAGCGGGATCGAAGTATAGCAAAAAAGATCATTTTTTCAAACTTTTTTCATGAATGACCTCATTTTTCGGGGCCACATCTGCTTTCCTCCAAGACCTTATGTTGCAAGGATTAAAATGCTTGACAAAAAACACCAAGGAGAATTATGGTGCTCGGGCATTGCCCTCAAGCAGGTCAGTTGCCATCTCGGAGCGAGAAAACCTGGGATGGCTTAGATCAGTAATCACAGGACCTGGGAAGGGAAACCTTATCGAAGAACGGTTTGGAACCATGGCTAAGAAGACAAGGAAAGGGAAGATCGTTATTGACAGGGAGCTGTGCAAGGGCTGCCACATTTGTATCCATTTCTGTCCCAATAAACTCATTGCTGTCTCGGAAAAACTCAACAAAAAGGGATATCATCCTGCCGAGTTTGTGGGTGACAATGTGGAGGCTCAGGAAAAGCATTGCACCGGTTGCACCATGTGTGCCATTGTATGCCCTGATGTGGCGATAGAGGTGTATCGTGAATGACAAGGTCTTGATGAGGGGAAGTCATGTGATTGGTGAGGCAGCCGTTCGTGCAGGCTGCCGGTTTTATGCGGGTTATCCCATTACCCCCCAGAATGAACTGCCGGAATATCTTTCGGGCAGGATGGTCGAGGTGGGGGGGACCTTTATCCAGGGCGAGAGCGAAATCGCCTCCATAAACATGCTCCTGGGGGCCTCCGCCGCAGGGGCCAGGGTGATGACCTCATCCTCCTCCCCTGGGATCGCCCTGAAGCAGGAAGGGATATCTTACATGGCGGGTATGGAGTTGCCGGCAGTCGTGGCCAACATGATGCGAGGTGGACCCGGCCTTGGGAATATTGCGCCGTCGGCTGCTGACTATTTTCAGGCCACCAGGGGTGGAGGCAACGGGGACTATCGGACGCCCGTCCTGGCCCCGGCAGGATGCCAGGAATTGGCCGACATGACCTTTTTGGCCTTTGAGCTCGCGGATAAGTACCGGACGCCGGTCATGATCCTGGGCGATGGCCTCATGGGGCAAGTCATGGAGCCCGTCTCTTTTCCGGATTTCATTGATCTTGAAAACCTCCCTGTCAAGGAATGGGCCTTGCGTGGTTGCCAGGGAAGGGAGCCCAGGGCCATCTTCTCCATGCTCCTTGACGTTGAAAGGCTTTACCGCCACAACCTTGAGCTCCAGGATAAGTACGACCGAATAACCCGGGAAGAACAACGATGGGAAAGCGATGTCCCGGATGGGGCTGAAATGGTGGTAGTCGCTTACGGAACAGCGGCGCGCATCGCAGAAAGCGCCATCGAAGAGGCAAGAGACAAGGGCTTGGTTGCAGGAATCTTTCGTCCCATCACCCTCTGGCCGTTCCCTTCCGCTCCACTACGGGACCTGGCCGCAAAAGCGGGCAAGGTGGCCGTCTTTGAATTCTCCATGGGCCAAATGGTTGAGGATGTCATCCTTTCCATCGGTAGCAGAGCGGAGATATACCTCTATGGACTTCCAGGCGGAATTATCCCTACCCCTGCCCAGGTGGCGGAGTTCCTCCTATCCGTGGCAAGGGAAGACAATAAGGTAGGGAGGAGGATTGAGATATGAGTGCTGAACCGGCATACAAGAAGATCTTTGAAAGACCCGAGTCCCTCAAGGACAACCCTACCCATTATTGTCCGGGTTGCGGGCATTCCGTTGCCCATCGTCTCGTGGCAGAGTGCCTGGACGAGTTGAACCTGAGAGAGAAAACGATCGGCGTGCCTCCTGTCGGCTGCGCGGTGCTGGCTTACAACTACTTCAATTTTGACATGGTGGAGGCACCCCACGGCCGTGCCCTGGCCGTGGCCACAGGGATCAAGAGGGTCCATCCGGACAAGTTTGTCTTGACCTACCAGGGGGATGGTGATCTGGCAGCCATTGGAACCGCAGAGACCATCCACGCGGCCAACAGGGGGGAGGTGATTTCGACCGTGTTTATTAACAATGCCATATACGGCATGACCGGAGGGCAGATGGCGCCGACGACTGTCCTGGGCCAGAGTGCAACTACCGCCCCCGGCGGGCGTGACCCGTCTCTTCACGGGAGGCCTATCGATATCTCCAGGATGCTGGCCATATGTGACGGAGTCGTTTATGTTGAGCGTCGCTCCCTGACTTCGGTAAAGGAGATTCGCAAGGCAAAGAAGGCCATCAAGAAGTCCTTTCAGTGCCAAATAGACGACCTTGGCTTTTCCATGGTTGAATTGCTATCCCCATGCCCGACCAATTGGAAACTTTCACCGTTGGATGCATGGAGGTGGATAGATAGGGAAATGGTCAATACCTATCCCTTGGGAGTCATCAAGGATACGACAGGATACGAGGGCAAGAAATGATCACCAGGACGGTTTTTGCGGGTTTCGGTGGACAAGGTGTTTTGGTTATGGGCTATGTCCTGAGTTACGGGGCCATGCTAAAGGGACTCGATGTAACCTTTTTCCCTTCCTATGGAGCGGAGATGCGGGGGGGGACGGCAAACTGCACCGTCACCCTTTCAAACAAAAAGATCGCTTCGCCTGTTGCATCCAACCCGGATATCCTGGTCGCCATGAATTATCCCTCACTCCAGAAGTTTGAGTCCTCCGTTACGACAGATGGGCTCGTATTTCTCAACAGCTCCCTCATAGATGAAGGCCCCTCCCGGAATGATCTCCGACTCTTCGAGGTCCCTACGGCCATCCTCGCAGAGGAGGTTGGCTCCGAAAGGGCCGCCAACATGATCATGATCGGCGCGGTCTGTGCCAAGGCCGATCTCCTCAGTCTGGAAGAGGCCGTCAAGGGGATGGAAGCGGCGCTTCAGGGCAAGGAGAAGTTTTTCCCCCTGAACCAGAAGGCCATTGAACGCGGATTCACCTTTGCAAGGGAAGGCAAATAAATATCCTGGCCCACAAGACCCTGCTTTGGGGCACCACCCTTGCCGTCAACTTCGATACTTGTGGAACCTTTCAACTTCCTCCTTGAGCCATCCCGGCCAGAACTCCTCTGAGATTGGGTAGCTTCCATCAAGTGCCTGGAACGAACCTTCACCTGCCACCTTTCGGATCCTCTCAAGCAGGTTATATCTCACTTTGTCCACTCCTATCATCCTCGCAACTCCCCTGTTGATCTCCTCGTGGGACTTGTCGTAGGGATTATCTCCCTTGAAGGCCCGCTGAACCGCAAGCTCTTCCAGGCATTCTCTTCCCCGATGCCATTCCTTGAAGGACGGGAAAAACATGGGGCCATAAGAAATCCAGAACTCGATGTATTTGGCGCCCGCGTTGTAGACCACCCAGATAGATCCCCCCTCACTGACACTGCCCCTAACGATACTGTCATCACCCATGGCTATGCTCTTGTCCCTGAGCAGGGAATCAATCCCGCCGAATTTCAGCCCCACCTCCTGTGACCTCGTACTTCGCTCGCCTTCCTGGAAGGTCCTGACCGCCTGCGGAAGCTTTATCAGGGCCGGGTACAATCTCTTGCCAAGCCCCTCGGCCAGGCCTACAGACACGCCCCATCCGGACTCCGGGTTTGGTATGACGATGTCCGCCCCGGACCCCTTGTAGTAATCTACCAGTTCGAGGCCGAGCTCCCGTCTCAACTGGAATATTTCCTTTCCCCTGAAAACAGACCCCACATTCCCGAAGTATACACCTTGAAAGATGTCGGGCATCATGGGCTCTTCCTTCAACCTCCTTATCTCGATCCCGTTGGGTGAACAGATGGTCATTTCCGCCCCATCGTACTCCCTTTCCGTGAATCCGTTGAGCCGCCTGTGAGAGCAGGACTCGGAACTTATGACGAATGTCCCATCAATTTTTGCATAGCAAAAGGGTTCAAAGGCCTTGGGGTCATTGAGTGCGACGAGATACTCTTTGTCCTTTTCCTTGACCAAGGCAACGAGGGCAAAGGTCGCCCTGCCATTTAACCTGTCCAGCAGTCTTGATCCTGCCTCAAAGGAAATCCCCTCCTGAGTCATATACTTGTGAAGGAGCGCACCCACAACCTCTGTCTTGTTTTCCGTCTGAAAACTGTAGTCCTCCTCCAACTCCCCCTTCAAGTCGTCTTCCTTTATGAGGTATCCGTCCATGGTAGCTACGACCTTGAGGTCTGATTTGGAACGGGGAAAGACTTCTATGGGTTCTGTGTTTACTTTCTCAGCGACTTTCCTCTTTGTATATCCGATATTCGCTATGGCTGCAGAAGGCCCCAGTGCTTGAAAAAGCCTTATGATTGTTGGGTCAATGACTTCGGCAATCCTTCCCAACCCCCTGTGCACGTAGACGCCCCTTTTGTTTGCCACGGCAAGCCCGGTACTGGCCTTCCCCCTGTGCTGGCATGCACCGGTTGCTAAGAAGGCCTTTGTGACAAGCTCTCCATCCCCTGGTCCGTAGATCCCTACAATTCCGTCCATTTCCCCTCCAAGTATCCTTATGTTAAATGCTTACCCTGTGGAATTGAATGAAACCCAATCCGCTCCCGAGGAATTTAGAAGAGCACTCGCATCCTGTCAAGTCCTCCCTATAGAATCATCAAAAGACCCAGCCCAATCTTTGACTTGACAACAGCATATCAATCAAATATGAATGAACATAAAGCAAAATAAAAGTATGTTAAGTATCAGCATTTTGGCGAATACTTTTAGCCACTTATCTACTCTGCTCGCCGGTTGTGAAATCGGGGTTGGCCAGGGGAGTTCCATAATGTAATCGGATTAATCATGACAGATTAACAGCCTAAATTAGATTAGCTAGAAAGGGGGAGCAAGAAATTCGGCGGGATTGGGCGCTGGTCGAGAGCGTACCTCTCACTTTTATCAAACCTTAAGATAAGGAGGCACAAATGAGAAAGTTTCTACTATTGATTACTGTCCTGGTATTTTGCATGGCAGCCTTTGCGGGATCTCTGCCCCAGACTGCCCAGGCCAAGACCATCTTTGTCACCATCGGCACAGGAGGAATCACCGGTGTGTATTACCCCACCGGGGGCGCAATTGCCAAGATCGTGAATCAGAAGCGCAAGATCTATGGTATCCGAGCGACCGTCGAATCCACAGGAGGTTCGGTTTTCAATGTCAACGCGGTCATGGCAGGGGACCTTGAGTTTGGTGTTGTCCAATCCGACCGTCAATACCAGGCGTGGAACGGGCTGGCTGAGTGGAAGGACAAGGGTCCTCAGAAAGATCTTCGAGCAGTATTTACGATCCACCCTGAGTCGATCACCCTGGTTGCAGCCGAAGATGCCAATATCAGGACCATACAGGACCTCAGGGGAAAGAGGGTAAACATCGGCAACCCTGGATCAGGTCAGAGACAGAACTCCATTGACGCCCTGGAGAACGCGGGCATCGACTGGAAGACCGATATCAAGGCCGAAGGGGTAAAGGCCGCAGAGGCCCCCGGGCTCCTTCAGGACGGCCGAATCGATGCATTCTTTTACACGGTAGGTCATCCCAACGGGAATATCAAGGAGGCCACCTCCGGTAAGAGAAAGGTCCGTATCGTGCCCATTACGGGAGTTGACAAGCTCCTTGCAAAGTTCCCTTACTATGCCAGGGCCATTGTCCCCGTGAAGTTCTACCCCGGGGCAACGAACAAGGAAGACGTAGAGACCTTTGGTGTCAAGGCCACCTTTGTCACCTCCATCAAGGTCCCGGATAAGGTCGTGTATGCAATCACCAAGGAAGTCTTCGACAACTTCGAGGCCTTCAAGAAGCTGCATCCCGCCTATAGCGTCCTAACCAAGAAGAATATGCTGGAAGGGATGAGCGCGCCCATACACCCGGGTGCAATGAAGTATTATAAAGAGGCCGGGCTTATGTAATCAAAGCTGAGGCTTTCCCCTTGCGGCGGCCTTGAGCCGCCGCACCTGTTTTTCAGGAGCACCTCCATGTGACTATTCTCATTGAAACTACGCAGGCCGTCCCCTGCTGACAAGTGGTGTAGAGACTTTTTCGCGGAACCAGGGGAATCAAACTGCCCAAGGGGGGAACCCGATGAGAGACCCTCAGGAAGTTGACCGGGACAAGGGCCTCGAAGCTGCAAAGAGGATGGCCGAAGAGGAGGAAGGGGTCGCCAGGAGACCCAGGGGCCCTTCAAAATGGGTCATTCCGACTATTGGTGTTGTCTGGTGTTTCTTCCAACTCTCCATTGCCAGTTGGTGGATCCTGGACACGGTCATCATCAGGGCCATCCATCTTGGATTTGCCCTCCTCATCGTCTACCTGAACTACCCTGTGTTCAAAGAGACCCGTCTGGGTCTCAAGTTTCTTTCCATCAAGGACAGGATCCCTGCCTGGGATTATCTCATCGCTGCCCTGGCCTGCTTTTCCGCCGTTTATATCGCCGTTGATTATGCAGGGATCAATTCCCGTTACGGGGCCCCCATAACACGGGATATCGTCATAGGATTAGTGCTCCTGATCCTCCTTCTGGAGGCATCCAGGAGGGTCATCGGCCCCGCCCTTTCCGTTATTGCGAGTCTCTTTTGCCTCTATGCCTTCTTTGGCCCCTATATGCCCGATGTGATTGCCTTCAAGGGGGTATCTCTGGGGCGTTTCATGGGCCAGATCACCATGTCCACCGAGGGGATCTACGGGATCCCTTTGGACGTATCCGCCACCATTGTCTTCCTGTTCGTCCTGTTCGGTGCCATGCTCGAAAAGGCAGGCGCCGGACAGTATTTTATCAGGCTTGCCCTGAGCCTCCTGGGGGGGTTCAAGGGCGGGCCGGCCAAGGCCGCGGTCATGGGAAGCGGCCTCACAGGTCTCGTCTCGGGCTCGAGTATTGCCAACATTGTTACGACCGGGACCTTCACCATCCCGCTCATGAAGAGGGTGGGATACCCCCCGACAAAGGCGGCTGCCATAGAAGTGGCGGCCAGTACGGACGGCCAACTCGCCCCCCCTATCATGGGAGCGGCGGCCTTCATTATTGCCGAATACGTCAATGTCCCTTATGTGGCAGTCATCAAGGCGGCGGCCATACCCGCCTTTGCCTCTTACGCGGCCCTTTTCTACATCACCCACATCGAGGCCTCCAAGTTGGGCCTGAGAGGACTTCCCAGAAACGAACTCCCCCCCTTCTTCAGGACGTTGCTTAGCGGGGTCCATTTTCTCATCCCCCTCTTCATGCTCCTCTACGAACTCATCATAGCCAGGCATTCCCCGGAACTCGCGGCATTCAATGCCATATGGGTGATGGCCATCATCATGCTCTTTCAGAACCCCGTAAAGGCATACTTCAAAAAGGAACCTCTGGTCCCGGCCCTTAGACAAAGCATTGTCCAAATATTTTCGGCCCTGGCGACAGGGGCCAGGAACATGTGTGCCGTGGCCCTTGCCACGGCAGCCGCAGGGATCATCGTCGGCGTGGTCGCCATGGGACTGGGGGGCTTGATCACGGAGGTCATCGACGTCCTTTCAGGAGGAAATATCTTTTTGCTGCTGGTCATCACGGCCATTGCCAGCCTCATCATAGGCATGGGTCTTCCCACCACGGCCACTTACATTGTCATGGCCTCCTTGACTGCACCCGTTATCGTAGAAGTGGGCGGCTACATGGACTTCATCGTGCCCCTCATGGCAGCCCACCTGTTCTGCTTTTACTTCGGGATCCTGGCAGACGACACCCCCCCTGTGGGCCTTGCCGCCTATGCTGCATCGGCCATCGCCAAGTCGCCTCCTATCCCCACGGGCCTCCAGGGTTTCATGTACGATATCCGAACCGCCATTTTGCCCTTTATGTTCATCTTCAACAGCGATCTCATCCTTCATGATATCAACAGCTGGATTCAGGGGTTCTTGATATTCTTTATGGCCTGCATAGGCAACTTCGCCTTTGCGTCCGCCACCCAGGGGTTCTTCGTGGCAAGAAACAGGATCTATGAGATGCCCCTGTTCCTTTGCGTAACCTTGAACCTCATGAGGCCCGACCTTATTGCGAAGTGGCTCCACATACCCCACGATCACCGGGGTATCCTCGGGCTCCTGTATATCATGCAGCGGCCAAGAAGGCAGAAGGTCGATTGATGGGGGCCCTTCGCCAAGGGGGAAAAATGAAAGGGAAAACAATCGAAATCTCCTGCCTCTTCATTATCTCACTCCTGCTTCTCTTCCCTGCCCAAATCCATGCGGGAGAGCGTTTCACGGATAATGGCGACGGGACCATCTCCGACCACGCCCTGGGAGTGATGTGGGGCAAGACCGACAACCAGGGAGATATCGACTGGAAAGGCGCGGAGAGGTGGGTCCAATACACCTTTCCCTTCAGCCTGCCTCCCCTTATCAGAGACAACTGGAGGCTGCCTACCTTGAAGGAACTGATGACACTATACGTCGATGCCCCTGACTACGAGGGATATGAAACCGCGTGCGGTCAGTGGGTCAAGATCATCCCCCAAATAAGGCTGAGCTGCGGCTGGGTGTGGTCCTCCGAGCGGATAGGAATCACGGCGCGGGTATTCAATTTTCAAAGGGGATATCATTATACGGATCGTATGGTCCACAAAAGGGCTTACCGGGCCCTTGCTGTCAGGACCCTTCCCACCGGCAAATGAGGAGGTCTCAACATGCATCACATAGAAAAGATAATGGCTGCCCTTGCCTTTTCAAAATATAGCCCGGCCATCTTCCAGTACTCCTCCAGGTTGGCCGATGAGCTGAGTGCCCGACTCGTCGTGGCCCATGTCATCAATATACGGGATGTTGAGGCGATAAGCAGTGTCGAATCCCTGGGATATTCCGTTTCCACGGAGGGCTATATCAACGGGGTCAAAGAGGAGAGAATGGCGGAGCTGGAAAAGATTGTGGCAGAGGGCCCCCTGCCAAGGGACAGGATCAAGGTCGTCATTAAGGTGGGACATCCCTTCGAAGCCCTGCTGAAGATCATCAATGAAGAGGGAGTGGAGATGGTGGTCATCGGGACAAAGGGAAGGTCGGACCTGGAGCAAGTCATGTTGGGCTCCGTGGCAGAGAAGATCATCAGGCACTCACCCGTCCCTGTCCTCTCCTACCGCACAAAAAGGACTTAACTCCATGCCCCCTTCCTCGAACATCTGCCTAGGTGATAGCCTCACCTGTTTCTTGATCCTACTAAGAGCAAGACCTAGGCGCTGGGGCCTTCGGTGCATAGGGATGAAATCATTGCCCGCGAAAACAACTATCAGCTCATGGAGAAAAAATTTTAGAATTTTAAGGGCGTCCCCAATGCACGGGCGTCCCTCCCCCGACTACTCTTTGGATAGTTTTTTCAGGTGCTCCTGAGCCTCCCTCTTGCCCATCCCGCGAACGGCCGCGAGCGCCGCCAGTTGTTGCTCCCGGGGACGGCTTGCCTCATTCTCCCACTTATAAACAGTCTGTCCTGTCACCCCGATCAGCCTTCCAAAGTCCGATGCGGAAAGCCCCAGGCGTTTGCGGCTGGAGCGCAGCCCTTTGGCCGAGAACCTGAAGGCCCTCTCACGCGCGGCGGCAACTCGAGACGGGCTCTCCTTCTGCACCCGTTTCTCCATGGAAGCGACCTTGCGCTGCAGCTCGGATAGCTGGCGTTTCATCTCAGCAATTTTCTTGCGGTACTCTGCCGAAGCTTTCCTGAGAGCCTGTGTCTGAGTCCGAAGTTCTTTACGGGCAAGGCGGGTGATCTCCTCTCTAAGTACTACAGCGATGTTGGGCATAATCCTCCTCCTCATATCGGCGTAGTCAGCCGAGAAAAATTGGGTGTTTCAATCCCACGCCGCATCAACACTCCAATTTTTAGTATAAATCATTTGCGCGGCTCATGGCCAGGAAAAACATTGCAAAGGCACAAAGGGTCACCCACTAAAGGGCGTGTCAAGAGAAAAAACACCTCCTCGTGGCAAGAATATTCTTTTTTCGCTTGAGGGATTTGCCGGATTGCAAAATGAAGAGCCCCTTAAAGATCTCACAACGGTGCAACCCTTCCTTTTTTTCTTATAAGCCCCGGTCCACATTTGGGACCCCAGAAAATCGTCGGTACCATGCCATGCCCAATTGATTATGTTACAGATCTTGTGGTTGTTAGCCAGCCCCTTTTTAGCTCACGGCATAGGCGAATCAGGCTTGAAAAACGATTGCCGTCTGATTATATGTGTGGGTGCAACAGGTCCCAATCAAGTCTGATGGATTTATACCAACCCCTTTACCGGATCACTGCTGCACCCACGATGATCACCTGAATAGATGTTTGGCATCATAGGGAACCTGATCCCTCATGACGTAATAGGAGCACCCCGCTATCTTATTGCTCAACGCCTTGACTGCAACTATACCATTGCTCTTGGCTTTCTTGCGGTTCCCCTCTCCCTTCTTTCCCTTATTTGACTCCCGGGCCTTCACGGAAATCGTCAGACCCGGCGGCAGGGCGATTCTGTTCATGGACCAAATCCAGAATGTCCCTTCCTGGGAACGCCGGGCACGGCTTCGCAAGGCTCTTGAGCTTCTTGAGGGCGCAGGGAATATGCAAGAGCTTGGCCTTGCGTACATGGGGTTGCAATGGAGCCATTTGTGGAAGGGGAATTTTACCGAGGTCTTCCGTCTGAAAGAGACTGCCCTTAGTCCAAAGACAAGAGAACTTTCCCTGAGCCCTCATGTGAGAAAAAGTGTCATGCCACTGGGGATTGGGCAAAAAGATCTCTAGGGTTTTTGGTGCCTGTTTTTATTCTTGCTTTCTTCGATAACTTTCTCCTCCAAAGATAAGGACCTCGGAGTTGTGAACGAGGCGGTCAGCGATCGCTGTGGCCACAGTGGTAGAATCGAACACATTTCCCCAGTCAGCGAAGGGCAGGTTTAATGCTAAGTTTATTGTTATGCGGAGTCCCCTGTTTGCGGACCTCGCCAACCCGTCATTTAGGGGTATTGTTACTCCGCATAACAGGTTTGTGGTCAATAGGGTTGACTTTACCTGGTGTCTTGCACTGATGACCTGGAAGAAGAGGGGTGATCCCTGTTGGACCAGAGAAAGGTATCCGAGCTCATCAATTTATGTTGAGCTCAACATAAATTGATGGAGCTGGCTTACTTTCTCACCTCTGAATTTGGGGTACTTTTTCATCCTCGGCAATAGTCAGCCATACCCGCAATGCCTCAGAAATTAGAACAGATTTATCGTGCTATACCTATTGAGGATTTCTCACTCATCCGGGTTGGAATGAAGGGGAAACTTATCCGGTCCTATGATAGACGAGTCGATGTGGAAAATTATTTATGGACGGCACTATCAATACCGCCTGGCGGAAAGATGCGGTAAAACTTGGGATAAAATCGGTGATCAAAAAATTTCTCTGCTTACGTGGGCGATTTTTCGCATAGGCCCTTTGTTTACTTCCACCCCCTGATCACTATATTGCTCTTCAAGCCTCTTGAGGGCTTCAAGGGCTTCGAATGAGTTCCACTTCTTTCCTTCTCCAAAGGGCATAAACTCGGCCCCCACCACTGTATAGAGCTTGCCTGCCGGGAACCCTTGCCAGCGGACCCTTCCCACAAGTTCCAAGACATCTTCGCCCGGGGTGTGAATTTGAACCAGTATTTTCGTTCCCAGCCTCAGCTTCTCCTCGCACCAGAAGGCAAGCCCTCCCTTGCTTATATTTTCAAGGGAGCGATAATCTGAGAAATCTCTTAGAGAAAAACCTAACCACACTTTCTTATACTTCACCTGTGCTTCAGGTATTTCAAAACGGTGACATCTCCTTTTTTCAATAAACTTCGCCATTTCTATCCTTCCTAATTGTTTACAGTTCCTAGGATAATAAGCCCTGCAACAGGATTTGCCCAAGTTGCTCCACATAGTGGCAATTTCCGCATCATGGGTTCAATGTACTGCATGCCAATCCGTTAGGTCACATAGTGGAAATAAAACAAGTTTTATCGCCAATTTCCCCAAATGCCGTTTCTTTGCAAATTTCTTCGTCCAGGGTCCTACCAGTCTCTCAGGTGAAAAGATCCATTGAAAGAGCGGTCCAACATTGAGTTTCTCCCTGAATTTCTGCTCTTAGGAATCCGATCTCTTGGGTTCTTTCAGTCTCATAAAGACAGGACTTGAGCCCAAAGCTTTGAGTTGTAGGCTTTTTGATTAAGCCTCATGTTCCATCCGCCCGGTCATAATCCCAATTGCATAACTGTTCATAAGCTTGCAAAAAGACTGTCGAATCCTATAGCTCTTGTAAGGATGAAGGTACAGTGTGATCCTGACATTCTGTTTATTGTCTTGAAATTGAATTTGCATGGCCCTGATCAACCTTTGGTTTATGCTCTTCCTTGAAGTTTCATTTTTCAAAAGTTTGCCCTCTTTGATCTTGATCACTAATCTTGGTCTTTCACCATAGAGCGCAAAAAATACCCGCGGCCAATAATAGCGGTTGAACCTTATTAGTACCTGCTCTTTCCCATCTTTGACCCTATCTACCTTTATGTCCCGGACTTCGAGTGAAGGCCTGTTCTCAGCACCGCCCTGCTTTTCCCTTATCAATGAACCTCTACCTTGTCTGTCAAATTCGGGGCCTACCCCCTCTCGCCCTAAAGATCTTTCGTGTACGGCTCCTTGCGCATTAATTGCCTGATGGGAGGCGACCTTTTCCGCATTCCTTACGAAGTAATCGGATATCAGTCCCCGTTCTTTTAGCCTTTGGGCTTCTCTTTTCGTCTCTGCGAATGATACATGGCCAACTACAATGACCCTGTATAACTTGTCTCGGCCCCCTTCCGGCCCTCTTTTCCAAAAGGCATCATATCCGGCCTGCCTCAATTTCATAACCTCATTTACCGCAACGCTGATACTTTCGTACGCCCCAACCTGGATGGAGTAGGGGCTGCCTGCACAAAAGCCGCTTGAGATTGAAACAATCAACAAGGACATGCAACTCATCGAGAGCAGTCTTAGAAAAGGAATGATTTTTTGCCTTACCAAGTGCAAGGACCTCCAGTAAAACCCTGTGTAACTACTAGATTGTTTGTTCTTTTTTCGAAGCAGGAATCATGCCAAGATTTCTGTATTCAGCCTGAAGAGCGCAGGCGACCGGGATCCCCCGAAACCAGGCCAGGATTTCATAACGCTGGTGCTCAGCGTGGTTATTTCCACACTGTTCATTGAATACCATCAAGAAGTCGTTATCGAGTCTTTGGGGGCTGTCAATTTCTTGACATACTGTCAAGTTCCCTTTGGATCATTACGGGTGTATCGCTGGTTTGTTAATGGGCTCCTTTGCACCCAGAAACCGCCATTTTCAAGTTCTTCTGTCATCGCCCCCTTCTCCTCTAAAATTTTCCTATCCGGTTTCTCTAGTCTCCTATTCTGATTCAATCCGTGGAGTAGGGGCCTTTCTCGCAAAGGCCTTCTCCTTGAACAACAGGCATCTCTCACTGGAGCTGGCAAAAACGGTTATCGAAGGAAACTGCTTCGATTTGAACCCCATTGCCTTGCAGCCATGGGGGAAACGTCTGTCCCAGGTAACATAGTAGTGTTTACACTTGTGGCAATCCAACATCCATTTCCTTCCTGAAACTTGCAATAAGTGCTTGTGCCACAATTCCTCCCTGAAACATCTCCTGGTGATGTTTCTCGTAATGTGCAGGGCATCTATCACATGCTGAGTGCTTGCTTCCCTGCGGACTGGCGAATGGGAAGGTAAAGGTCGACGCCATTTTCTGTATCTCCCCTGCCATAGATTTCGACTCGCCCACTATGGGCATTTAATATCCTTCTAACCATGGGAAGTCCAAGGCCGACATCAAAAGACTTGGATGAAAGATTCGAATACAACAGGGATTCCTTTACGTTGTCGGGCATCGGACGACCGTCACTGGAGATCCGTATCAATACCAGATCATTCTCCCAGAAGGCCCGGAGAGACAAAGACAGCGAACCGGGGGCTGAATTCATCCCTTCAATGATATGTCGCAAAAGTTCCCTAAGCACATGGGCAATCCCTTCCGGGTCCATATACACCTCCAGCCTTTCTTCCGGAAAATCCCGTTCCAGCCTGATCTCCTTGTCTCTCAAAATATCTGCAAACTCGTCAACGACTCCTTCAATGACTGAAATCATATTCTCTTCAATGAATTTCGGCTCATATTGACGGCAATAGCGCATCATTTCGTTCAAGACCTGCTCCAGCCTCATTGCCTCAGCCACGATAACCTCTGCATACTTTTTGCCCTGATCCGCCCTCTCGGCATTTTGCGTGAGTCTCCTTGCAAAACCTCCGATGGCGAGCAAGGGATTGCGAATCTCGTGTGCCACCGCATCCAGTGTATTTTGAAAAACCGCAGTATTGCTTTCCACCATCGCCTCGCTCATTTTCGAATATGATTCGCTGTATTGTTTTACCTGGCCGATAAGCCTTTGGAGTGATGTATCCATGGAAGCACTGATCCTCGCCAGTGCCCTGTTTGCATTTTCCATGACATTCATGATGTCTGCTGATGAATCCATCTTAATGCTGAGCTGCTCTGCCAACTCCTCGACCCTTTTGAAAGATTTTGATATTGCCCGATTGACATCTTCTGGAGATAATTTAAAGACTTGGTCCGCCAGTCCGTACAGTCCTTGAAGGTCTCCGGAGGGCCGGCATACAATTTCCGTCGCTTTTCTGGCCAACTCCACCATTTTACACAGTGGAGACCTACTTGCGCTGAAAACCTCTGCGCCTAAATATTTTTGGGTTTCAACCAGTGCATCTGGAAAGCGCCAACGATTTAGAATAATCCTTCCCACTTCCCTGTGGTTTATTCCCAAGGCTTCTTCTTCCCATCCGATTATCTCTTCCAGGGGAAGATCCACTCCGGGGAAAGGGCATCCTGCTTCCTTCAACGAAACGCAGTGAAACAGCATCAGCATTCCGATCTCCAAAATGAGGCCCCCCACAAATGCCTCTTCCGGGTCAACTCCCTCTTGCTCTGCCAGACGGGCAAGAGCTTGCGCTATAAATGCCCTGTATAGTGAAATTTTCCAGAACTGGTCATAATCTACGCCATCTTTTCGGCCCATCGGAAATGTGTCACGCAGAGATACCCCTAAGGCCATGAGACGCAGTCTCTTAAACCCCACCAATACCACCGCCTGGGAAATTGACGTAACCCTGTCCTGTCTATAATAGAAAACGCTCCCGACCAACCTGAGGAGCCGCGTTGTCAATCCGGGATCCTTTCTTATGATATCGGCCAGATCAGATGCCGAGCTGCCCTCGTCTGCCGCTGCCCTTAATAGCTGCACAGTCACTGGAGAAAGGGAAGGAAGGGGTTCTTTCTCCAGGACCTTTTTTAATATTGCTGTCCTTCTGTTTTCTTCCATTTCCAAAACCCTCTAGCCATACATAGGGTCCCTGGGCTTGCCACCATGAATCCGGGCCATCAAATATTTATCTCAACTCCCTCACGGGCGAAAAAGACCTCTGTGTCTCCGGTATAACCCGGGTGGCAATATTTCTCTGACAGCTCGTCAATCTGGACATCGGTTCGCATAGGATCATGGTGAAAAAGCGCCAGCCTTTTCACCTGGGATCGTTTCGCCGCCTCAATGGCATGTTCGATTGAAGAATGCCCCCATCCGATCTTGCATGATTCATACTCTTGCCGTGTGTATTGTGTATCGTGGACAAGCAAATCGACCCCTTTGAAAAACTCTTCCAGTCTCCTGTTTTCTTCCATGGCCGCCTGCTCCCCCACCCTGCACATAGTTTCGTCATAGGAGGGATCTTCCGGGTCGGCGCTGAAAAGGTTGCGAAAGGGTTCGGTGTCATAAGCAGTGCAAAAGACCTTGGTGCCGTATTGAAACCTCAACCCGAGACAAAGTAATGGATGATTAAGGTATTTGGTGGTGAGGGTAATGCCGTCACCAAGATCGAATCGACCTTCCGTGAGGTGGGTGTAACTTATCCTGGCTGCCAGCTCTTCGTGTCGTACCGGGAAATAATGATACGTCAACTGTCCGCCTATCACATCTTGAAGGCTCACCTCCTTGCTTGAGCATGGTCCATGAATCCAAATCTCGGTCTCTCGTGAATAGATTGGGGCGAAAAAGGGTATTCCCTGAATATGGTCCCAGTGGGTGTGGGTCAACAAGATCTCGGCCTTGATAGGACCTATCTTGGTCCTGTTGGCAACCAGATGATTGCCCAGCTCTCTGATGCCTGAACCCGCATCAATGATAATGAGCCTGTCCAGTCCCTTAATGCTCAATTGAAGACACAATGTGTTCCCACCGTATTTGGTGGAATTGGGACCTGGGGTCGGTATGGATCCTCTAACACCCCAAAACTTGATCATCATCTTATTTCTCCCTTTTCTACGGCTCCCAGAAACACCTTGGCCTTCTCTACCTCAGCGATCACCATTTCCTTCAGTCCTTCAAGCACGGATCCCTCGACACCGACCAGTCTTTCCAGATCACCCGTTGTGCATCCCTCGTGAAAGCAGTCTCCTGAAAATCCAATCATGAGGGTCTTTATATAGGCGTCTGCAAGAGAAACCACGGCCAATAGGTCCGAATCCTGTTTTTCTATCCTTTCTCGATCATGATGGGAACAGAGGGCGTCGGTAAGAGTTTCACCGAGTCGCCAACTCTCGCCTATCATCCTGCCGACTGTGCAATGGTCCAGGCCAAAGGTCATGGTTTCAGCACGGTACAAGGGAATCTTTCCGCCTTCTGCCAGTCTCAACGCCCGCAGATATTTCTTCGGGAACCGGCTGCTCATGGGGATCTTACCGATATCATGCAAAAGTCCTGCCACAAAATATTCTTCCCTTTCTTCCGGAGCCACTCCCTTCAAAGAGGCCAGGAATTTTGCGATTACGCCTACACCGATAGAATGGGACCAGAACTCACGGGCGGATCTGGTTCCAAAGGTCCTTTCTCGGCCGAAGTTCTCCAGCACAGAAATACCGAGTATGAGGTTTTTCACGTTATTCAAGCCCAGCATGACTATCGCCCGGGTCACAGAGGTAACTTTTTTGGGGAGGGAATAGAAGGTTGAATTTACCAACCTGAGGATACGACCGGTCAAAACCGGATCAATGGATATGACACGGTTCAAATCCACGGGGGAGGTATTCGGATCATTGCATATTTCCAGGGCCTTCACTACAGTGTCGGAAAATCCCGGCATCGAAGATATGTAATCCTGGATTTTCTTCGACCACTCCCGTCCGGATAATTTGACTCTCATGTCTATCCCCTTCCGGAAACAATCAGGCCCTGTTCCCTTACCCCCCATGGATATGTGGTCCTGGGCAAGGTTCAGGGATTTTCCGCATCGACTTGACAGCTCCTTTCCCCGCAGCATTAATGTTTTCTGGTCTTCCTTCGAACAAGCCTTCTCCTCACCACCCGCCTGACAGGTTTTTTGGGGGGCCTATTTCCTCTGTCCGTAATCTCCCCTGGAGGGCTGATTTCCCTATCGACCCCTTGCATGCTATCCCCACAAATTTCCTCTACATGGCGACATGTCGCCCTCGGGCATCTGAGCATTTTCCTCCCGTCTCTACCGGTCACTTCTATCAGGAAAGGATTATTGCACCTGGAGCAGACAATATGGTACGGCTTCCCCCAGCTCAGAAAATTGCATTTCTTATTGGAGCACTTATAATAGGTTTTACCCCTGGTGGTTGTTTCAGAAAATATCTTGGCGGCACGACAGATGGGGCATTGAAGTGACAGATCCTCTTCAAAGGCTGCAATACCCTTTTCTATTTCTTCTTCATCATCTGCATCATGATCCTTTTCCTGGAGATCGGCCGCAACCGATGGAGAGATTTCAATCAACGAGGAGCTTTCATCTCCCGGCCCCTTATTACCCGCCTCCACAGCTTTTTCTTCATTCCAGGCCCCCTGTTTCTCCTTGTGACCGACGGGGCAAGGAGCGCTTTCATAGTCCGGCAAAACTTCTCCCACTGATGCGTCTGCCTCATCTGTCACGGCCCTGTCCTGATCCTGGGGTGTCTCTATATTAATCGCTGGTGCCTCATTCGGCCTCTCCTGGGCTCCTGAGAATTCCCCTCCTTCCCGCCCACGGTCTTGGGTCTCCTCCTCACAGACATCCCCTTCTCTTTCCTTCACCCCTGTGGTTGGATCTTGCCCTGCCTCCGCCTCATCATTGCCGCGGAAAAGGTCCCGTAGCTCCCTGATTTCAACCTGTTTAGATGTCGCTCCACAGGATAAGATCTTCGACCCTGATTTATGGGTTGACGGGGTCCAACGAGGCATTCTCCTTGCCGGCCCAATTGGTTTAACCGGAGACGCAGGCGCACGTTTGCGGGCTAGCAGCACACTGAATGGTCCCCGTCCTGGAGTCCCCCCGGAGGCACCCGATTTCAAATCCTTATGACCTGATTCCTTTAATGGAGCACCCTGCTTTTGCAGAACCTGGTCGAATTGACTAATTGCTTCTTCAAGCCCCTTCCGCCCTGAATGTACCTCGTCTATAGTCTGAATGATATAGGCAAGAAGGCTCATCCCCGGCATCCCCGGGAATATCCGGTTCAGGAGTTGCACCATGTCTGTTGCAGATTTTCCCGGGCAAAATCGCCCCTCCTCATCTAAGTGGATCTCCCCCTTTTCAACCATCGCCGCGATTTCTGCCTTAAGATCAGCCTCGGCGTCAAACCCCATCTCCATTAACTCGCGCGCAAGGGTTTCTCCGCTGAAACGCTCTGGAGGGCTTGATGGCAGGCTTTCAATCTCGGCTTCACGTTCAACGAGCGCAATGAAGCATGCCAGGGTCTCTAAATTCAGTGGGAGCGTCCCTATATGTTCTTCAGACCCCACCAGTCTTTGAACATGCCGCCAAAGGATTGGATCAAAAAGAGCCGCCGTCTTTTCCGGGGCGTTGCTGATATTCCCTCTATTCATACCCATATCAAAAGTCCTGTTCTAATCCCTTATCGGACGTTTGGGCTTCAATCTTTACCCTCTGCTCACACAGCCTCAGGGGCTCATTTTTCGCAAAACTCGTGCCATTTCCCCGGACTGCTTGGCCGGATATGCCGGGGGATGAAAGCTTCGCAATGAGCCAAACACTTCTCCAGAACTGATGGAAGGGCCTGGTCTCTTTCTCTGGAATGAGTTTTGCAGCAACCATAAAACTCCAAGCAGAGGCCCCGCATATCGGTTTGACCGGACAATCATTCTTGTAAGGACATAACGTGCCCCGTCGTTTCATCACAATAAGACAGGTGGCTGAAATTTGCTTGTAGGGTCTTGCTCAATACGGGACAACGCAAGGGATTAAGGAGGCTCAAATGATTACCCTGAAGGGGATCGACCACGCCATTTCCAATCTTCGCTTTCGACAAAAGACGTCTCTGAAATCGAGACTGGTAGCAGCCATAAGAGAATTTTACGATGGGGAGAGGACCCTGGAATCTTTACGCGTAATCAGCTCAAACACCCTTATCAAGCTCTTATGGAATACGGGCGATGACCCTGCGGCTATCAGGGCCAAGAGGAAAAATTTGAGCAGCCTAAAGTCTGCCATAAATGCGGAGCTCAAAATTCTCTATAAGGAAGGGAAAAACCCTGAGGGAATAATTATCGGAAAGAACAATACGTTCACTATGGCGGATGAGGTAAAGGACGAGACGCTTAGGTCCTTCGCGTTCCGAAATAAAGACGGCAGCATGATCAGCTTCCGGGAGATAAAAGAAGCCCTGGATCTGATAAAAGAGATGATTTCCAATTATGACCGCCAGGAAAAATGGAAAGGGGATAATGGATATTCCAGGCTGGATGAGCTAAGGCACCTGATCAAGGACCTCCTGGGGGCGGTAGGCGATCAAAAGGAAGGGTCAGGCGAAAATCTGTTTCAAGAAATCTCCGGCGAGGAAGCAAACAGCACCCCCGACGTGGCGGGACAGGAGGAGGAAATTATCCTACAGGAAGACTTTGAACCCGAAGATTCCGAACCTGTCGAAGAGGCTATGGTAGAGGATGAACTCCTTGTGGAGGAGGTTGAGGAGGACGAAGACCTGGAAGAGTCCCAAGACGCGGAGAGAGATGATTCCCTTGAAGAGGTCCTGGATGATGAAGAGGGCGTAGAGCTGATTGATTTGCATGAAGAGGTTGAAGCATATGATGCATTGGAGTCAATCAAAGACGCGGAATGGCTCGAAGAGGAGGCGGAAGTTTGCGACACTTCATCACCCATTATTTACGACGGTGGAGAAGGAGACCTCCCCGAAGATTCGCCGCAAGGAGACGTTGCGGAAAGGTCGAGGCGTCTGGCCGAACA
>JAFDHO010000373.1 GCA_019308745.1 Deltaproteobacteria bacterium | reverse complement strand
AATGGATTATTCTCCTCGTGCTGGAGGTCAGGGTGATGATGTGCTTTGGGCATATCCTCTCGCACGCACCACAGCCCGTACATTTCGAAAGGTCGACCTTGGGCAGGTTATCAGGCCCCATGGAAAGTGCATCAAAAGGGCACTCTCTCACGCAGGTACCCAGGCCAAGACAGCCTATGGGGCATTCCTTGGAGCCCCCGTCGAGGAGCGCCGCTGCCCTACAATCATTTGCCCCGTTGTAAATATACTTGAGATCACATCCCGGATCGCCCACACCGTAAGTACAGCCAGGTCGAGCGAAGTCAGGCTCCTTCACCTCCACTTCCACACCAAGGATCTCGGCGATCTCGAAAGCAAGCTCAGCACCGCCTGCTACGCAGGACGAAGGCGAAGCCTTGCCTTCAACAATGGCAACTGCGTTAGCGCTGCACCCGGGCAGCCCGCAACCACCACAGTTTGCCCCTGGCAAGGCCTCTTCGATTTGTTCGACCTTTGGATCCACGTACACATAGAATACCTTTGAGGCGAGGGCCAAGCCAACCCCGACGGCCAAGCCCAGGCCGCTCATGACCAGCAGTCCGACAATCATGAAGCTCCTCCTTGAAGCACCTTGAACACCTTGGAAACACTCAACAATATAACAAAATATTCATTGCCTGGAAATCAAACTACCTGCGCCCGCGTCTAGCAAGTTCGATCCGAACCGACACTTATGCCATCCCCTTGAATGCAAAGAAGGCTAGAGACATCATCCCCGCCATTACAAGCCCGATAGAAGTATCCTGAAGCGGCTTCGGCACCCTTGCCAAGAGGATCCGTTCCCTTACCCCGGCAAAGAGCACGAGCGCCAACCCGAAACCTGCGGCATAGCTAAAGGAAGCGACCAGGGCCTGGATAAAATTGTAATCCTCCTTGTCCAAGATGAGCGCCACTCCCATTACTGCGCAGTTTGTCGTTATAAGGGGCAGAAATATTCCTAACCCTGAATAGAGAGCAGGTATGCTCTTCTTGAGAAACATCTCCACGAACTGGACCAGTGATGCGATGAGTAGTATGAAGGCCACAGTCCTCAGATAACCCAGGCCGAAGGGCCTCAAAAGAAAGTGATTGACGACCCATGTAAGGGCACCTGCCATGACCAGCACAAAGATCACCGCCATGGCCATGCCCACAGCGGTCTCCATCTTTTTGGACACCCCGAGAAAGGGACAGTTGCCCAGGTATTGCATCAGTAAGATATTGTTGACAAAGATACAGCTTATTACCAGAAATATCAGATCTCCCATTTGATTCCCTCCTGGAATTGGAAGCCCAACAGAGCTAATATCATTTCTTGCCCAGGATATTCATAATACACAGCATAAGACCAAGACAAACGAATGCACCGGGTGCCTCGACCATGAACTTATAGGGTTGGAAGGACGGACCGAAGACCGGGATGTTGTAAAAGGTACCGTTTCCAAAGACCTCCCTGATCATTGCAAGGGCGGTAAGGGAGAGTGTAAAGCCGATACCAATGCCGAGCCCGTCCGCAAGTGAATGTACGACATTTCTCTTCGAGGCAAAGGCCTCTGCTCGACCCAGGATGATGCAATTGACCACAATAAGAGGTGTAAAGATCCCCAGCTTGAGAAACAGGGGATAGGCATAGGCCTGCATGAGGATCTCCACTACGGTGACAAAGGTAGCTATGACAACGATAAAGCAGGCGATACGGACGGTCTTTGGTATGAAATTCCTCAAAAGCGATATGATGATATTGGAACATACCAGCACGAAGGTTGTGGCTATGCCCATTCCGATACCGGTCTCAACACCCTTTGTTACCGCCAGCACAGGGCAAAGACCAAGAACGAGGCGAAACGGAGGAATTTCCTCCCAAAGTCCCTTGGTGAATTCTTGAACAGCACTCTTTGCCATGGCTCCATTAACTCCTTACGTTCTTAGGGTCTCTAGTTTTTCCAGGATATCCTTTTTGTGTTTCGCGTAAACATCAGCGGCCTTAGTCACGGCCTCGCACACTCCCCGGGAGGAGAAGGATGCCCCGGTAACGGCATCAATCTGGCCTCCGTCCAACCTTATCTTAAAAGGCTCCTTGAGGGGTAAGCCCTTGAATTGCTCGGCAAAGGATGGATCTGTCTTGACCCTTGAGCCGACCCCCGGAGTCTCACGGTGGGTGGTCACACCGATCCCCACAATTTGATCGTTTTCAACATCAACGGCAACGATCACACCTAGTTCACCCTCGTAGCCTTTGCCGAAGGATTCAAAGGCCACAACCTTGGGTTTGCCTTCAAAAACGCCCACATAGAATTCCCTGTCGATTTTGCCGTCCTCCAGCTTGAACCTGTCTGTAAGG
>JAFDHO010000122.1 GCA_019308745.1 Deltaproteobacteria bacterium | reverse complement strand
GGCGTCATTCCCGCGAAGGCGGGAATCCAGTCTTTTCAAATGGTTCTGGATGCCGGATCAAGTCCGGCATGACGAGTGGGCGACTTTTTGCGAAGCCATCAAGAATACTACCCCGAATTTTCTAATGGGAGGTTTCAGGATGAGCCGAGCAGTCCATCAGAAACGAGGGGACACGGGAGACATGATAATGAACCTTGTAGAACTAAAGAAAATGAGAATCAGTGAATTGACCCATATGGCGAAGGATTTTGATATCGAAGGGGCGTCGGGGATGCCCAAGCAGGACCTCATCTTCTCCCTGTTGCAAGCCCATTCGGAAAAGAACGGTCTCATTTACGGGGAGGGAGTCCTGGAGATTTTACCGGACGGTTTTGGTTTCCTGAGGGCCCCCGATTCCAACTACCTGCCCGGCCCTGACGACATATACATTTCGCCCTCGCAGATAAGGCGCTTCAACCTCAGGACCGGTGATACGGTCTCCGGACAAATTAGACCCCCTAAGGACACAGAAAGGTATTTTGCCCTCCTGAAGGTCGAACAGGTGAACCATGAAGATCCGGAGATATCAAGAGATAAGATACTCTTCGACAACCTGACGCCCCTCTATCCGGAAGAGAGGATCGTGCTGGAGACGACGGGTGACAACTATTCCTCCAGGATCATGGACCTCTTGACACCCATTGGAAAGGGGCAGAGGGGGCTGATCGTGGCTCCGCCGCGGACGGGCAAGACCATGCTTCTGCAAAACATAGCCAACAGCGTGTCGGCGAACGACAAGAGCATCCACAAGATCGTGCTTTTGATTGACGAGAGGCCGGAAGAAGTCACGGACATGCAACGGAACGTGGACGCAGAAGTCATAAGCTCGACCTTTGACGAACCCCAGCAGAGGCACGTCCAAGTTGCGGAGATGGTCATAGAGAAGGCAAAGAGACTGGTCGAGCACAAAAGGGACGTGCTGATACTCCTGGACAGCATTACAAGACTGGCAAGGGCTTACAACGCAACCGTTCCTCCCAGTGGCAAGATCCTTTCAGGGGGGCTGGATTCGAACGCATTGCACAAGCCGAAACGCTTCTTTGGGGCTGCACGAAACATTGAAGAAGGAGGAAGCCTAACCATCATTGCGACCGCACTGGTTGATACGGGGAGCAGGATGGATGAGGTGATCTTTGAGGAATTCAAGGGTACGGGCAACATGGAAATTCACCTGGACAGGAAATTGACCGATCGACGAGTGTTCCCGTCGATCGACATCAACCGCTCGGGTACGAGGAAAGAAGAGCTCCTGCTGGACGAGGCCGACCTCAACAGGATTTGGATACTGAGGAAACTTCTGGCCCCGCTGACCCCGGTGGACAGCATGGAATTCCTGCTGGACAAAATAAGGGGAACCAAAAATAATAAAGAATTTCTGCAATCTATGAGTGAGTAGGAAAGGTATTGGAACTATGAAAGAAGGAATTCACCCGGAATATCACAAGGCAATCGTGCACTGTGCATGCGGCAACGAATTTGAAACCGGCTCTACCCTCAAGGAGATCAAGGTGGAGATCTGCTCCAAGTGCCACCCCTTTTTTACGGGGAAGCAGAAGCTCGTCGATGCAACCGGCAGAGTAGAGCGTTTCAGAAACAGGTACGCAAAGTTCGAAAAGAAGAAGTCCCCCGGTTAGGTCCTCCGCAGCCGGGTTTGCTGCATTTATGTCCGGCTAGAATTTTGCAAACGCAGGCTGTTGCCAAAGGCTTGATCGACAGAATGAGGCGGGCGGCCACAACCAACTGCCCGAGGAACACTTCGGCTTTGCAAAATCTTAACCGGACATTGTGGAGCTCGTTGCATTTTTTTCGCCTCCACTAACTCGGGAAGAGTCATCTCTTGCAGTAAGAGTTCTCCGGGACCCTCCTGGGAAATGCCCTTCTGAAGTCCCCTTCAGCAGCGCCTGGGAGGGTAGTTAGGATTTCCCGCCATTTGAGTCAACAAACAGGTGTGAAGAAGGCATCTCCATGACCGGGGAAATATGGGGAGATCCCTTTGATCGGAGGCCGGGTTCGAGGGTCTAGATACCGCCGGCTGGGGATGGGGGCAGGATTGCGAGATTAGAATCAGAGGCAGGACCCAGTGTTTGGAAAAATCAGGGAAATAGAAGAACGATTTGAAGAACTGGAGGCCGAGCTCTCCAAGCCCGAGGTCATCAAGGACCAGAAGCTCTACCAGAAGTACCTCAAAGAACACGCGCATCTGAATCCCATTGTGAACGCATTCAGAAAGTACAGGTCCCTGGGCGAAGAGATGGAGAACAACCGTTCACTGCTTGACGATCCGGACCCGGATATCAGACGGCTGGCAAGAGAGGAGCTGGAGGGCCTCAAGGAGGATCTGACGGCCACCGAAAGGGAGCTGAAGCTCCTACTCCTTCCGGAGGATCCCAATGATGAGAAAAATGTCCTTCTGGAGTTGAGGGCCGGTACCGGCGGCGAAGAAGCGGCCCTCTTCGCAGCGGAGCTTTCCCGGATGTATGCACGGTACGCGGAGATGAAGGGATGGAGGACGGAGATCCTGAGCCAGAATCTCACAGGCATTGGGGGGTTCAAGGAGGTGATCCTGCTCATCGAGGGGAAAAGGGTCTACAGCCGCCTCAAGCATGAGAGCGGGGTGCACCGGGTCCAGCGGGTGCCGCAGACAGAGGCCCAGGGCAGGATTCATACGTCAGCCGTCACCGCGGCGGTACTGGCTGAAGCCGAGGAGGTGGACATAGAGGTCAAGCCAGAGGACTTGAGGATCGATGTCTTCAGGGCGTCCGGCCACGGGGGCCAGCATGTGAACGTAACAGACTCCGCCGTCAGGATAACTCACCTCCCCACCGGGCTGGTCGTGACCTGCCAGGATGAAAAGTCCCAGCACAAGAACAAGGCCAAGGCGATGAAGGTCCTCAGATCCAGGCTCCTGGACATGGAGCAGAGGGAACAGCAGATGAAGATATCCCGGGAGCGCAAGAACATGGTCGGGTCAGGGGATAGGAGTGAAAAGATAAGGACCTACAACTTCCCTCAGGGCAGGGTTACGGATCATCGCATTGGTCTGACCCTTTACAAACTTGAAGAGATCCTCCAGGGAAATCTGGATATGCTCCTGGATCCCCTGATAACCCATTTTCAAGCAGAGGCCCTGAAGAGCCAATAGGCCCGTTCCCATGAACCCGAAGAAGTGGACCATAGGCGAGCTCCTGAGGGTCACCGCCGAGTATCTGGAGGCCAAGGGGATCGAGTCTCCCCGTTTGAGTTCGGAAATACTCCTGGCCCATAACCTCGGTGTCGATCGGATCCATCTGTTTCTTAACTTTGACAAGCCCCTCGACGAGGAAGAGATTACCCGGTATCGAACACTCGTAAGGAGGCGTGTCAAAGGGGAGCCGATCCAGTATATCACGGGCAGGCAGGACTTCTGGTCCATGGAGTTCATCGTGGGTCCCGGGGTCTTGATCCCGAGGCCTGAAAGTGAACTGCTCGTGGAAACCGCTCTTTCCCTGCTGGGTAAAAGACCCGGCACTCCCGGTGAGAGTGCGACCATCTTGGATTTGGGGACCGGAAGTGGGGCCCTGGCCGTGGCCTTGGCCCGGGAGCTGGAGGGGGCCGAAATTTGGGCAACGGATATATCAGGTCCGGCCCTTGAGGTGGCCAGGGAGAACGCAAGGAGACACGGCCTTGAAGGGAGGATTCATTTCAGAGAAGGGGACCTCTTCGGGGCCTTCGGAAAGGAAGACATAGAATTCCACGTGGTGCTATCCAATCCGCCGTACATCCCTTCGGGCACGTTTACGTCCCTCCAGCCCGAAATACGGGACCACGAGCCCAGGGTGGCCCTTGATGGCGGACCGGATGGCATGGATTGCATCGAACGGATTATCAGGGAGGGGGCAGGCTTCCTGAAATCAGGGGGGTGGCTGCTCCTGGAGATGGGTCCGGGACAAATGTCAAGGGCGCGGCAGCTTGTCCAGGCTAACGGACACTACCGTGACAATAGGGCGGTCAAGGACTACTCCCATCAATTCAGGGTCCTCATTGCCAAAAAGAAGTCGGGGTGAATTTGCATACGAGGTTGTCACAGGAATAATCTAAGGCTGCAAGGAGAAGTGGGAATGGAAAGAGAAAGAGTCAGAAAAAGGATGCTGAAGATACTGGACATTGCCCCTGATCTCAAGGAGATTATCCTTTCCAAGGCGCCCTTGGAAGAAAAGAGGGTCCGGGTGAAGGATTTCCTCAACAAGCTCCTGATTCGTTCCTACGACGAAGACCCGGCCATACCGCCACTGGAGTGGATACTGGCGAGGGATGCCATAAGGGCCCTGAGGACGATCCTATCCCCCAGGAGCGAAGCCTTGGCAGATCACAGCTTCCTGGGGTACATCACCCAACTGGTTCAGACAGGAGGTGGGAGAGGAGTCAGGAGGCCAAGGCCTGACTTCTACGCTGAAGTAGAGGCCCTCTTGAAAGGAATGATGGGGAAGACGGGTATCTACGACGACAAGGTGCCGGCATTCTTGAAATATGAGGGACGAAAGGCTGCGAGGATGCGATCAGCGGAGCTTTCGAGAATGGCAAAAAAGGCCCACAGGTTCAAGGACAGGTACCCGTCCGGGCTCGATGAAGAGATCATCAGGAAAAGGAGCGAAAACAAGGCGAGGATACTGAGATATTTCCGTGCAACGGAAATGGAATGGGAAGACTGGAAGTGGCACGTGAAGAACGTCATCCGCGACGAGAAGAGACTCAATGCGCTGATCCAGTTGAGCAGCGAGGACTACGAGGCGGTGAAGCTTGCACGGATGTCGGGGATACCCTTTGGGATTACGCCCTACTATGTCTCGCTCATGGATTACGAGACCGGGATGGAAAGGGACCGGGCCGTCCGTGCCCAGGTCATCCCTTCCCTTCACTATGTCAAGACGTTGAGGGAACTTCGCGACAAGGCCGCATATTCCATGGACTTCATGCTTGAAAGAGACACCTCCCCCATTGACGGGATCACAAGGCGCTATCCCATGATTGTCATATTGAAACCGGTCCTCACGTGCCCGCAGATTTGCGTGTACTGCCAGAGGAACTGGGAGATAGAGGACGTGGATTCGTCCCAGGCATTGCTGGTGAAAAGCAATCTGGAGGAGGTCCTCCGTTGGCTCGAGGATAGGCCGGAGATCAACGAGGTGCTGATTACCGGAGGGGATCCCTTCTTGCTGCCGGACACCCGTATTGAAGACCTCCTATCAAGGTTGTCCGGCATGGGACACCTGGAGAGGATCAGGATAGGGACAAGAACGCCGGTTACACTTCCCCAGAGGGTCACTGAGCCCCTTGTGCGGGCCGTCAACAGTTTCCACATCCCGGGAAAAAGGGAGATACTCCTCGTAACGCACGTCGAACACCCCTACGAGATTACCCCCCAGATGACGGAGGCCGTGCAGAAGTTTCGCAGGTACGGAATGGGGGTGTATAACCAGATGGTATACACCTTTTTCAATTCCAGGAAATTCGAGGCAGCAGCCCTCAGGCACAAGCTGCGCCTGGCAGGGGTCACGCCCTACTATACCTTCAATACGAAAGGCAAGGAGGAAACCGACGAATACAGGGTCCCTATTGCCAGGCTGCTCCAGGAGCAGAACGAGGAGGCACGCCTGCTACCGGGGGCGGTCCGGACGGACGAGGTCGTGTTCAATGTTCCTCGCCTGGGAAAGAACTACCTTCGTGCGGCCCAGCACAGGGACGTCATCTCTATCCTGCCGGACGGGAGGAGGGTCTACGAGTTTCATCCCTGGGAGAAAAACCTCTCCCTAGTGGACACCTATGTGTATACGGACGTCTCCATCTACGGATACCTGAAGAGGCTGAAGGCGGTTGGCGAAGACCTCAATGAGTACAAGACCATATGGTATTACTACTAACCCCCTGGCAGCTACAGGCCCAATCCGGTCTTGTCCATTTTTTCAAGACCATATCTATTTCGTCAGGGGGTTGCGGCAATGCCCGGTGGGATTTTTTCTTGCGGCATGGCCGCGCTCTTGGGTTTGAGCGAATCTGCAGTATCGCACCAAATTCGTCGTCTCAAGGACGCCTCTCTGGTCAAGGGGAGGAGGGAAGGGCAGGTGCTGTATTACTCACTGGACGACCAACATGTGGTTGACTTGATACAGGTAGGACTGGACCACATCGGGGAATAGGGTATGGGATTCCTTTTAGAGGCATTCAAGGAGGCATGGGGGCTGCTGCTGGATTCGGCTGTCTATGTCCTGTTTGGCATCCTGATGGCGGGCCTCATGAGGGTCTTTGTGAACCCAGAGAGCGTTGGCCGGCACCTGGGCACGGGCCGGTTTCGTTCAGTCTTAAAGGCCTCGATTCTGGGTATTCCAGTGCCCCTTTGCTCGTGTGGCGTCCTTCCAGCAGCGGCATCATTGAGAAAGCAGGGGGCGAACAGGGGTGCCACAACCGCATTTCTCATCTCAACACCGGAGTCAGGCGTGGATTCAATCGCCCTCACCTATGCCCTTCTCGACCCCTTGATGACCGTGGCAAGGCCTGCGACGGCCTTTGCAACGGCCATGGCAGCAGGGATCGCGGAGAATTCCTTCGGAGACAAAGGGGGCCGTCTCAATGAGGTGCCCGATCTCAGTTGTCCGGTGGATCAATGTTGTGATGGAATCGATTGCCCGCCGGCGCTTCACAGCGCACACCACCGTTTCCGCGAAAAGCTGCGGTTCGGTCTCAAATACGCCGTAGATGACCTGTGGAATGATATCGCCGCCTGGTTCTTTATCGGTCTTGTCCTTGCAGGCCTTATAACTGCGCTGGTGCCCGCTGAGATAATGACCAGGCACCTCGGAGGCGGGATACACTCTATGCTCATCATGCTTGCGGCAGGGATCCCCCTTTACATCTGTGCCACGGCCTCAACGCCTATCGCTGCGGCATTGATCCTAAAGGGGGTGAGCCCGGGTGCTGCACTGGCCTTCCTCATCGCAGGGCCTGCAACCAACATAACGTCCCTTACGGTCATCGTCAGGATACTCGGCAGGAGGGCATCGGTAATCTATCTCCTTTCGATTGCAGGGGTGGCCCTTTCGGCGGGATTGGCACTGGATCAAGTCTATTCCTGGATGGGGGTGTCGGCTCAGGCGGTCGCAGGCGAGGCTGCCGAATTCATCCCTCTATGGGTCCAAGTCTTGGCGGCCCTCCTGTTGTTTTCCCTTTCGGTCAGGCCTATCTACCGGGGAGTCCAATCTCTGTTAGATCTCGGCAAGGACGAGACAAAAGCGAGCGCCTGTGGCTGTTCCCGAGGCCAGGACTCCAAGGAGAAGGGTGTTCCTTTCCAATCCTCCTGTTGCAGCAAATAGGCCCGGAGGCAAAAGAAGGCGAGCAGTAAGCAGAGAGTGATGAGCAGCGGGAAGAAGTGACGAGTCACGAGGCCGACCAGACAGACCAGATCAACCAAATAGACCATTGAGACCAAAGAAACCAGCCAAACGAATGCCTCGGCATTGACATTTCCCTTCCCTGCCAATATGCTCGAAAGATAGACGGAGAAGCCCCTGAAGCAGGCTTTAGGCTATTCGGGCGAAGGCGGAAAAGGTCGCCACGATCCAGTAGGAATTTGGCCGGGTGATGGTTGGGGCCATGAGAAGATATCGGGACTACAACGGCTACCTCAGGGAGATCTTTGGGGAGCGGGTACAAAAGATCCCCATTGACGCGGGACTTAGCTGCCCCAACCGGGACGGAACCATTTCGAGGGAAGGCTGCATCTTTTGCGACAGCAGGGGATCCGGCACGGGAGCATGGTCAGAGGGAGGCCTGTCAATCCGTGAACAGGTGCTCAGGGGCCGGAAGTTCGCCGAGCAGAGATACGGGGCACGGAAATTCATTGCCTACTTTCAGTCCTTTACGAATACCTACGGCCCGGTCGGTTTGCTCAAGGGCCTTTACGACGAGGCCCTGGACCATGAAGGAATGGTGGGTCTCGCCGTGGGCACGAGGCCAGATTGCGTCGACCGTGAGGTGATTGAACTCCTGGCCCATTACGGGAAGAGGACCCTGGTCTGGATCGAGTACGGTCTTCAATCTGCTCATAACGCCACCCTGTCCAGGATAAACAGGGGACACGACGTCAGGGCCTTTGAGAGGGCCGTATTGGAGTCCGCCCGCCACGGCTTGAATGTCTGCGCCCACGTCATCCTGGGCCTGCCCGGCGAAGACAGAGAGATGATGATGGGGACCGCTCGCTTTCTGGGATCCTTGCCCGTAAGAGGCGTCAAGATCCATCTCCTTTATGTTGTGAAAGGGACAAGGCTCGCATCCCTTTACGAAGACGGGGCTTGCAGGGTCCTCGAACAGGGGGAATATATAGATCTGGTCGTGGATTTCTTAGAATACTTGCCTTCAAATATGGTCGTTCAGAGACTGACGGGCGACCCTCCCCCTCAGGACCTGATTGCACCCCGGTGGGCAATGAACAAGTCCGAGAATTTGAGACTGATAAAAAGGAGGTTGGAGGAAAGAGATACATGGCAAGGAAAGAAGTGCAAGAGCTCTATTACTGGGAGCTCCCTTGGGAGAGCTTGAACGTCTACGTGGTCTCTTCCAGAAAGGGGGCCAGGAAGATAGGCCTGACCCTTGGGGAGAAAAAGCACGCCCTTGGCTACCTTAGGGGCACGTTCCCTTCCGCAAAGCTGGTCGAGGATGAGGTCATGAATGCCCCACTGATAAGGGCGGTTGAGGCAGCGATGATGAACAGATCCGGGCCCAAAGGGCTCGGTCTCGACATCACGGGCACACCCTTTCAATGGAAAGTGTGGGAGACCATGGCAAAGATCCCCTTCGGAAAGACGATGACCTACGGTCAAATAGCAGAGATGATTGGCAGCCCCGGGGGCGGAAGGGCCGTTGGTCAAGCTGCAGGGAGAAATCCCCTCCCCATCATCTTTCCGTGACACCGAGTGGTCGCCGCCGGGGGTCTCGGCGGTTTTTCAGGGGGACTGGAGATCAAGGAGTATCTGCTCCAAAGAGAGAAAAGGATGATGTTGTAATCAGTAAGGCCGGGTTAGGATTTTGCAAACACAGGCACTTGCCAGAGGCTTGATCAACAGAATGAGGCGCGTGGCCCCTGGGAGGTCTTTTCCACAGGCTCAATATTCGCCCTGAGCCTTCTTACGCCGCCATAAGCCTCATAGTTATCGCCTCACAGGCACAGAAAAGGGAGGCTCCGGGTGGAGATGATCTCCTGGGGCTACTGAGGTCGTTTATTAAGTGTTTGGTGCCGCTGATAATGCCTGGGAGGGATTTGATTGAGCCTGTGGAAAAGACCTCCCAGGAGCCACAACCAACTGCGCTAGGAACACTTCGGCTTTGCAAAATCCTGACCGGACATCAATGTGTTGTAATGTAATGAGAGGCGGATTGATCCGGCTGCGGGTGTTGGGGGAGGCCCTCCAGGAATCGGTCGAGGGTCTTCGTATCCTGGACGTTGGCCACCCGGATGTCCCCTTCAGAGGGTATTATCTTCTTGCACAGACCTGACAGGACTGTCTTCGGTCCCACTTCAACAAAGGTGTCGACTCCCTGCTCCACCAGGGTAGAGATAATATCGTACCATCTTACGGGGCTCACGAGTTGTTGTGCCATGAGGTCCTTTATGGCAGCCGCATCCGCCTTGGTTTGGGCCGTTGCATTGAAGAAGAGGGGGATTTCCGGCTGCCTGAAGGGGACGTCTTCCATGAACCTGCGAAACTCGGTGACCGCCTGGTTCATCAACGCACAATGCCAGGCACCACTGACCTTCAGGGGGATGGCCTTTTTCCCTCTCTTCTTGACCATCTCGAGGGCTGCTTCCAGGGGCACGGCCTGCCCGGATATGACGATCTGTTCGGCTGTGTTGTGATTGGCAACGGAAAGCACGCCTTTCCCCCCCGCGGCTTTCACGATCTCCTCTACCTCTGAAATATCCATTCCTATGATCGCTGCCATTTTGCCGGGATTGGCGAGGGATTCCCTGTGCATCAACTCTCCCCTCTTGTTTACCAGCGTAAGGGCGTCAAAGGGAGAGACAACACCCGCACTCGCCAGAGCAGCATACTCGCCGAGGCTGTGGCCTGCGGACACGGATGGTGTGAGACCGGCTTGGCGAAGGGCCGTCATGCAGGCCAAATTGACCGCAGTGATCGCGGGCTGCAAATTCACGGTGAGGGTCAGGTCATCCAAGGGGCCTTCGAAGCAGTAGGTGGAGATAGGTCTTTTACAGAGATCGTCCACATACTGGAATATCTCTTTCACTTGCTGGTAGCGGTCAAACAGATCCTTACCCATACCGACATACTGTGAGCCCTGGCCGGGAAAGAGAAAGGCTATTCTCCTAGGCATATAGATCCAGCTCCTTTCATTTTGTCCTGGGGAACCAGGTCCTCTGGGCCCGTCGAAGATCCCGCTCCGAGGGATTTAGAGACAGTGTGCCCTGCCGCAAAAAGCAGGCCCAATCCGGTCTTGTCCATTTTTTCAAGACCATATCTATTTCGTCCTGCGGATCCGCAGGGGGTCTCGCCAAGAAAACAGGTGTCTCACGGTTGTTTTTGGGGCTCCCCGACCTTTTTAATGAAGGCCTGCTCCAGGGCCAGTTCGAACTCCCTCGACCCGGGTACGAGGGACTTGTTTCTGGAGATCTGCTGCAAGACCTCGTGTTCCGCCCTGTCAAACTTCATGTTGATCTGGGTGATGACCCTGTTCACGATTTGATAGATCTCCAGGTCCGTACCGTACACGTCGACAACTGATGGGTCATTGATCATGATTTCCAGGACATACTGGGTCATGTAAAGGGAGATGGGATTGGGGCGGGGAACGAGGTCGCGGATGGGGGCAGTGAAGTATTTGAAATCGAATTCGTTTGTTTTCTGGGCGGCCTTCAGGCCCTTGAGGACGAGATCAGAGACGGCTGAAGGGTTGTCCGTCTCGATGATCTTTTCCATGAGCAGGGTTTGGGTGAGGCTGTTGTGGATTTCCGGAAGCTTGAATCTGAAGAACCTGTCCCTCTGGAAGGCCTCCTGCTTCTCCTTTCTCTCAAGCCTGTTCAGGAGCTTTTCCTGTACTCTGCCGCTGTCGAATCTCTTCATAGTATGGTTCTGATGCCTTCACAAGATGTCCGTTTTCCATGGGACAGGCCTACAGCTACGTCCTATTTCTTGCTTGAATCCTTGGTCTTCTCTCCCGGGGCTTCCGTCTTCTTTGCCCCGGCATCCTTGTCTTTCTTCTCTCTTTCCTGCCTTGGGGTACCACGATTGCCCTTTGACGCGTAATCGGTCACGTACCATCCTGTACCCTTCAGGTGAAAGGTGCTCTGGGAGATGAGTTTTTTCAACTTGCCGTTACAAACTTCACACTTGCCAAGAGGCTTGTCAGAGAATTTTTGCCAGACTTCCATTTGGTGACCACATTTGGAGCATTCATATTCGTAGATAGGCATGAGTCTGCACCTCGCTATCCAAAAGGTATGGATCCTTCTTCCCGTCTTAGAGGACCCCAAAGAGCTATGACAGGGCCATCTCGCATATCCTGTGGCCCGAATAGGAGTCAAGGATGTAATTCATGCTTGGCAAGGAACTGTCTTTCAGGATATCGAAGGTCGTACCGTGAACGATACGTTCTTCCTCTTCTTTACCAATTCCCTTGACGTCAAACCGCTGATAGAAATTGCAGAACCGCACAATATGGACCAATTCGTGGGTAAAGACATAAACCATCAGGGACAACAGGCTGACATTTCGATCCCTTTTCACGGCCCTGAGAATTTGCCTGTCCTGGAGACAAATAAGGTAGAAGTCCCTTTTCCTCGTGGGGAGATCGAAGCGATTCCCCCTCCTTGAACATTTGCTCAAGAGGGCAAAGGCATTGGGCCTTAGATCCTTGGGCCGCAGGGCCGAGGCGGTCTTTACGTCGTACCGGTGCCTCTTCCATTGGCCCAGGGAGAATTTGTAGTAATCCCCGGTTATGTCCTCCGCAATATGGAGGGCTTCACCCACGGTCACCAAATCTTCCTTTGCAAAGGGAGAATTACTCAGCATCCAGGAGCGGAATCCCTCCTTGTCGCCTTGGTCAAAGAAAATGTAAGACCAATAAGATAAATGTCAATACCTAACAGGCTGTTGCCCAAATCCTCTTATTCGCTTTATCCCCCAAATCGTAACATTTTAACCTTTTGAAATGCCTCCTCAGATAGGGAGAACGGGTGATGATGCCTTTTCTGGAGTGACTGGCGGGAGGGCGCCGTCTTTTCGCGACTTGTCAGTGGGGGAAACCCCTGGCCCC
>JAFDHO010000014.1 GCA_019308745.1 Deltaproteobacteria bacterium | reverse complement strand
AGCATGAAAAACCCACGGGGGCCATGATCCCTCTCTCCTTTCACCCCATCCATAGGCCATCAAAACCCCCCGTTTCCGTCTCTTTTCACAAGAGACGCCTACAACCCCTGTCACACTCTTCCTTCTTCTGGCCCAACAAAGAACACCCCCTCCCTTCCCCACCGTGTTCGTTGCCTCATTTTGAGGCCGTCATCCCTTCCCGTCCTCTATGAATCGCCAGGGCTTGCTCTTTATAACCCGATCCCCGCTTCCCAGTGTCTGAATTGCAGTGAGCTTTAGTATTTTCATGGCGGCTTTGAAGGTGGTGAGATAAAATACAAGGATAGCGCCTATTACGGCCAGGCTAGATTGGGAGGGGGGAGGAATGAAGGCCTTCCCTGGTCATATGAGATGAATCCAGATTTAGTCTACCTGGCAGATAAGTAGCTTTTTGAAGATGCAAGACCTTTCAGATTAATGGATTGCACACCTGAACAGTGGAACTCCTAGACATCATTTTGTCTGGGAGTTACAACCTTGCACAAATTCATAAAAAAATGCATTGATATCATCATGAAGTCATTAGAATAAAGAGGGATAAAGGCCCGAGGTAGATAAAATGGGGATATACCCAAATATCCCAATTAGTGTGAATAGTGAATAGGGACGTCCATGAATTAACAACTAGAGAATGCCATCTTCTATTTGAGACCCTTATTATGACTGATGGGTATGGTGGTAAAAAGGTAAGTTTTCCCCGTCAGTATATGCCTTGCTTATCGCCTTTTGACTGAGAAGGCGAGGTCAGCTGCGTATGAATCCCTTTTTAAGGGCATGAGGTCTTGATCAGGCTTAGTGCAGGGAGACAAGTATATCCCAGAACACTTGACCTGGGCGGCATGACAGCATCATTGGCAAAAAGGTTACGGTTCGCGGAACACGGTGCAAGCAAGTCCGTATTTGGATAGGAAAAGATACTGAAAGATCTGAATCTTAAGTTGTTACAAAACTGAGGTTGTTATTTCATGGACGTCCCCATCGTTGATGGACGTCCCCATCGTTGATGGACGTCCCCATCGTTGACAAGCCCATTATCTGGGTCGCAATGAAACTTCAACAATCGGCAATAACCGTTTCCAAGATAGCAGCCATCTTCATCGGCATTAAAGTCATACCACTTACAGAAATCACATATCTCTCCTAGACAGGTTTTACAGTAAGTTGCCATTTCGTAACCTAAGGCCGGGCATAAGTGGTTGAGAAAAGCGCCAGCTTTTCTCAATCCATCTCCATGCCCTTGCTGGCATATCCTAAAGATTTCCTGGCAGGTTTAACTTCATAAAGCACTGGGGCTTCACAGACTTGCATCCGACCACAATTGTCTGTCACCATTTTCTCGAATATCAATTCAGTATTGACAAAGAGGTTGATGCTCTCTTTCTTTAAGTAACGCGCGGCCATACGACAATATTCAGGTTCAATATCGATTCCTATGCTGTTCCTTCCATACCTTAAAGCCGCTATCATTGTTGTGCCTGTACCGCAGAATGGATCGAGAACTGTGTCTCCATAAAATGAAAACATTCTAACAAGACGTGACGCAAGCTCAAGAGGGAAAGGAGCAGGGTGGTTCCGAGTAGAAGCCCCTGTGATATTCCATATCTGTTGAAACCACGTATTGAAATCCTTTTTGTCGATTTTGCTCAACCTTCTTTGTTCTGTAGTTGGTTTCCGATACCCTCCTGGTTTTCTCTGCATCAAAATGAATTCTATATCGTTTTTTATTATTGCATTGGGCTCATATGGTTTTCCTAAGAATCTAGAACCATTTTCAACTTCAAAACTCGCATTTGTTATTTTATGCCAAATAATCGGGTTAAGGTTATCAAAACCGATTTTTCGGCATAAAACACATATATCTGCATGCAAAGGGAAAACAAGGTGCCGCCCGAATTTTCGTCTCGAAACACAAACATCGCCCACCACACAAACGAGTCGCCCCCCCGGAATGAGCACCCGAAAAACTTCACGCCATACTTTTTCGAGTTCACCCAAGAAAGATTCATAATCATTGACGTGCCCCAACTGATTTAGATTTTCATTATAGCGTTTAAGATTCCAGTATGGAGGTGAGGTAACAACGAGGTGAATAGATTCATCATTCAAGAAAGAGAGATCTCTTGCGTCTCCATTAATTAATCGCTGGTAGGTCTTATGTTTATTTCTTTTCATACAAATGCTCCAACGTGAGAAATAAGGGATTTCGCGAAGTTTAGAAAAGACAGATCTTTTGCTGGTTCACTATATATGCCCTTCAAGCCTGACTCGCTTTCAGAGGTAATGAATGATGCCGCGGTATAGTGACGCTCGAGAACAAGCTTACGACAGAAAAGCTCATACCTTCTCATATAAAATGCTCCGACAAATTCGGAGAACACTTTGAAGTGAGGCTCTTTAACTCTAACAGGCCGAGTTGAGCTCTTGCAATCTTCAAGCATAAAAAAATATCCGAGAAAAGGTTGAACCCCACTATTGAAGGCTCCTTCCCGGAAAGCAGTCCAAAGATCAAGAGCGCTTCCCATTGCTTCTTCTGTTCTATTATTGAAATTGTTCCCAAAGGATGGGCCAACTTGAGATTTTGCCTCAATTGCTGCAACTAAATGACCTTTTTTGACCACAACCAAATCCCATTCTTTTGTTGGACGAAAAAAGCCGGGTAACTCAAGCCGTTTCTTTCTATAAACATATCCTTCGTCCATTCCTGCACCAACAATTATTTCTGTGAAAAGACGGATAAAGCCATCCATTTGAGCACCGCCAGTCACAGCACTCCGCAGCCCAGCATCGGAAACACCCCGTTTTTTCTGTTTTTCTCTTTGCGCCTTGCGTGTCTGCCAGTAATGGGAAACTGCATCTGATATATGATTTGCTATATCGTTGATCATCTTTGTCATATTCCTTTCCAGTTCAGTCTATATTTCACGATAATGGTCGAGCTGAGCGGAATTGTGACGGCCAGAAATTGTCTGCCTGCTGCAAGCTATGGATGAAGCAATTTCCGTTCCGGTCCGCCTCAGGCGGATTCGCGCCGTAAGGCACTGGCAAGGCGCCTGAGCGGAGGCTCAGCTCGGCCTTTTGCTCGTCCGACTTCCAGCACGTTGTTAGCCATCGATTATTTCATTAAGACCTTCGATGATGCTGACAAGCTCCTCAGCGGAAGCGCTTGCAATTTTTTTCCTGATTCTTTTGGTTGACAGAGTGCGTATCTGGCTGATTTTGGCCCAGGATTTTTTGGGAAGTTTTGCATCTGACAGTTCAAGGGTCAGGGGATACCCCGCTGTTTGCGGTTGGCTTGTGATGGTTACAGCGATCACCGTGCCGGACCTGGCATTGAAAATATCATGGCTTAGAATAACAACGGGCCGAAAACCGCCTTGCTCGCTGCCGACTACGGGATTTAGGTCAGCCCAGCGAATATCCCCTCTCAATATTCTGGCCATTCATCCATCTCCATCAAGAATCCTTCTTCCGCCATATTTTGTTCAAAGTCCGGATCCAGTTTGGCGCATTCTGCAGCCAAACGGGTTTTCTCCAGGCGTTTGAGCTTATCGGCGACGGCCTCCTGGATCGCCTTGCTCCGGTTCGGAAATATTTTGGCCTTAACCATTAAATCAAGTTGTTTTAACAGGTTATCTTCAATTGTGATTGCAATTTTTGAAGCAGCCATCTGGATCACCTCCGGTATGAGAATATATCATACCTGGGTCTGTTTCAAGTAAAAATATCGGTTTTTTGTGGTTAATGGCGGAGCTGAGCGGAGGCTCTGCGTGGCATTCATCGCAGCATGGTGTTGGGCAGGAAAAGAACGATTTGCGGGAAAATCATCAACACGATGATACATACCAGCATCGGCACCCAGAAAGGAAGGATCCCCCGAAAGATCGTATAAGGGAACGTTGATTTGTAATTCAGTAGCTCAGATGCAATCCCTTTTTCTCGAGCCGGTCCCTTACTCAATTGATCCGATACCAAAGCGGCTCATGCGTCAGCGCTTCACGACCGCCGAGGCCGCCTTACCTAATTACAGATCAAAGTCCCGGCGGAGTCTCTCCGAGAGTTCTTGGATCATGCGGAACGCCTTGTTCACGGTCTTTTCCCCGTCGGGATTTACGAGACAGCAGGTGGCTGGAGAAAGGAGGCTCCTGGAAAGGAGAAAATCCCTGTCAATGCCATGCCCTTGCAGTTTTGCCCAAACATCTGTCAATCGCTTCACCAAGGAATCCGTGTCTTCCTTCTCAAAGGGCTCCAGATTCGTGGGCACGATACCCCACGCCAGGACACCCCCACGGTCCAGGAACTTCTTGATGCTGCCAGCATAGCTGGAAAATATCTCCCCGTTGCTAAATACATCCAGGGATAGGATATCAAGGTCCAGGCTCAGCAGGAAATCCCAGTCAGGGTTACCGCATAAGTGGACCCCCCGTGGTCTCTCTACTGTGGCAAAAAATGCCTCCATATCTCTGTGTGCCGAGATATTATCATACCCTGACATGGCGCTGAAGAGATACTGGAGCCCGGGCTCGTCCACGTACATGAAGGCGTTGGGATTCCTTTGTCTGAGCCGCTCGAGCTGGACATTGATCCTCTTAGCCATGAACTCGAACATGAATGGTCGGACGGTATCATTGAACAGTATGGGACGATCATCCTGGTCCACTATGTTGAAACCGAAGCTTATGGGCCCTTCGAGCTGGCCCCGAATCGCCGGCCTGTCGGATAAGTCCAGGTCCAGGAACTTATGGTACACGACCGAGTAAGCTTCGCTGATATCGAAGTATTCGGGTTCTTCGAAGTGGGCCATGGTCTCCTCCACCTCGGCCATGAATTTGTCCAGGGAAAAGCGCAAGGTCCTCTTTTCCATATCGAGGACAATGCCCGGGAAATGCTCAGAGGCCTGGACATACATATCCTCGTGATAGCTGTACAGGGGTAATTGGGGCCAAAAGGGGATATCAAAGGAAAGGGCCAATTCCATGGCCCGGTCCACATCCCTGTGGGGCATGACAGCCATGGCCGTTGTCAAGAGATTCCCCGGTATTGACATGGTTCTCCCTGCCTCACTTTCATTTGACTTACCTCTCTAAGCCCCCCCTCCCCTCTCTCCCCCTTGCAATCCCTTTGACCCGTATCAGCAGGCAGCACTGGGATCGAATGGGGCCCCTCCCAGTAGGACACGGAATTAGGCTGTCTTAATCATCTCTTGCATTCCTTTTCCAAATGGGCTAAAATGATTTTTATTATGTTCAAACTAAACTAGAGCAGAAGAATTGGCATATTAGCAGGTATCAGGGGAAAAGACACCCCTTCATTTTCTTCTGGCCCAAGTCCCAGGAGGAAAAGAGGAAGAAACAGCCTGGAAGGAGGAACGAGGATGGCTCAAAAACAAGGCCCTTATGCTACACCGGTCAACGTAATCTGGGAAAACATCTTGTTCATCCCTATCTTCGGCATCATTGACTCAAAACGGGGTCAAGAGATCCTGGAGTCCATGCTAACCAAAATTGCAGATGTCAAGTCCAAGAGCATAATTCTCGACATCCTCGGAGTGCCAACAGTAGACTCCGCGGTTGCGAACAACCTCATCAAGATCGCCAAGGCGACCAAGCTCATGGGAACAGAGTGCATTATTTCTGGCATTTCCCCGGAGGTGGCCCAGGCCATGGTCAACCTGGGGATAGACCTGGGTGATGTGGAGACTACTGGCGACATAGCAGACGCCCTCAGGTTGGCCTTTGACAGGGCCGGGCTTGAAGTAAGACCCAAGAAGACGGCCGCCTAGCTGGTCTTCCAGTACAAAGAACCCTGCAAAGGGCATCCCATATGAAAGATTCGGGAACTCAACACTCTGTAGAGGTCTATGTCACCAGAGGGTGTCTCGTGGCACATCTCCAGGCGGAGTTGGACGACACCTTCGTCTCTGATATTCAGGCAAAGGTCCTTCGCAAGATCAGGGATGAGAGGCTCGGGGGTCTGGTCGTGGATCTCTCCGGGGTGTCCGTTCTTGATTCTTTCCTGGCCAAACGAGTCTTTGACATGGCCTCCATGGCCTCCCTCCTTGGAGCCAAGGCCATTATCACGGGAATCCAGCCCGGGGTAGCAGCCTCTCTCATTGAACTGGATTTCGAACAAGGGGGTGTCCTGACAGCCACTGACCTTGAAGAAGGGCTCACGTTTCTTGAAGGCCCCGGTCGTGCGGAGGATTCCCCGGTACGTTTGGAGGAGAGAGAACAAGAATGGGAAGGCCAAGATGAAACAGAGTAAAGGCACTAGAGGGGATGAAATCAAGACGCTAGCAGAGGCCCTCGTTATGATAGGCACGGAAGAAAATGTTCTCGATTGCACAACCCAAGTCCTCCGGATGGCGGAGAAAGCAGGGCTGAGCAAGACGAAACGGTACATGGTAGCGACAGCGGTCTCTGAACTGGCTACCAACATCTTGCGCTATGCTGGAGATGGGGCTGTTACCATCAAAATAGTCGAGGAGAACAGCAGGAAGGGAATCGAGGTCGTGGCCCAGGATGGTGGTCCCGGCATATCCGACGTAGAAGCCGCTCTCAAGGACCACTTCAGCACCTCTAAGAGCCTGGGGCTCGGTCTCCCCGGCGCGAGGAGGTTGGCGGACGAATTTGTCATAGAGTCCGGTGCTGGAAGGGGTACCAGTGTTATAATAAGGAAATGGTGTTAGTAGGCCATGGCCAAAGCCGATTACTTTCTGGCCTCAAGACCCCTGGGAATGGGTCCCTATAGTGGAGACGCCGGATTTGCCAAAGAATCGGGAAAAGACATATTGGTTGGCGTAGTGGACGTCCTGGGGCACGGGAAGGAGGCCCATGAAGTGGCCTCCCTTTGCATAGGGTTTCTCAGGGAGAGATTCCATCGAGACAAGCATGACCTGGTGAGGATCACCCGGGAACTCCACAATCGCCTTCGGGGCACGAGGGGGGCCGTTGGGGCCTTGTGCAGAATTGAGCTGGCGTCGGGTTCTCTGGACTACATCTGCGTGGGAAACATCACGATGAGAGTCTTTGGTTCAAGGGCGAAGAGATTCGTCCCAATCCCCGGAATATTGGGCTACCAGACGAGGAGCCTTGCAAAAGAAAAGGCGAATCTTGGCAAGGGGGACCTTCTGCTGGTCCACACGGATGGAATCCGGGAGCATTTTGGCCTGGAGGACTACCCGGAACTCATGGGGGGTGACCCTAGGAGCGTTGCAGAAGGTGTTATTGAACGCTTCGGGCGGGAACAAGACGATGCCCTCTGTTTTGCATTGAGGTATAAAGGATGATCCGGCTTGGCACATTCACTGTTAACGACTCCGGCTCTCTGGTCACAATCAGAAAAAAGGTCCTATCACTCTCCGGAAAGCTGGGCTTCGACACGTTTGGGGCAACGAAACTCGCCACCATCATTTCGGAGATCAGCCGGATTGCTCGTGAAAATAGCACCCCTTTGAAGATATCAGTGGCTCTAGGCAAGAGAGAAGGCTCCTATGGCTTGATCTTTACCCTACAATGCCCATCAAAGGAGTTGCGCCTACCCGATAAAGGGGCCTTCTTCGACCAGGTGAAGATCAAGAAGGCTGGGACCAGGGCGCGGGAAATTGAAGCCTTCAGGCTCCTGCCAGACCCCAAGTTCTCCCCTAACAAGGCCCTTGTGAACTCCTTGAAGGCGGGGCTTGCCACCAAGAGCCGGGAAGAGCTGATTGAGGAGATCCAAGAGAAAAACAAGGAACTCGAAAGGCTCCTCGAGGAACGGAGCAGGGCAGCAGAGGCGCTGCGAAAGAGCGAAGAGAAGTACCGGTTTCTCGTGGACAACTTTCCGAGTGTAGTCTACATAGGTCACCTCAATTGGACGGTTGAATACCTGGACAGGAAGATAGAAGACCTCTCAGGTTACAAGGCAACGGAGTTCTACTCGGGCAAGATGAAGTGGACTGATGTAATCCTGGAAGAAGACATTGATTCCGCAAACAAAGAGTTCATCAAAGCCCTGAAGACCAACAAGTCTTTTACGAGGGAGTACAGGATACGCACCAAGAGCGGTGACATCAGGTGGGTCCAGGACAGGGGGCAGATGGTCTGCGACGAGGAAGGCAGGGTGCAATATGTCAATGGAGTCATCTTCGATATCAGTGAACATCGGCTCGCAGAGGAGGCCTTCAAGAGAGAACACGCAAAGCTCTTCTCCATGATATCCGGCATGGAGGAAGGAGTCGTCTTTGCCGACGCAGAAAACAGGATCGTTGAAGTAAACAAGTACTTTTGCAAGTTTGTAGGAAAAGAGAGGGAGGAGATACTGGGCAAGAGGATTGAAGACTTCCACTCAGGCAAGATCCTCGATAGGCTCAGCGCTCGTCTGCGCCATTTCAAGGAGCACCCCAACACGGAACCCATCCTCATCCAGAGACCCATGGGAGGGGCCGAGGTTGCCCTTAGGGCCCAGCCCATATACAGGGAAAACCGCTATGACGGAGTCCTGCTCAACGTCGTCGACGTTACCCCTCTTGTGGAAGCTCAGCACAGGGCCGAGGAAGCGAGTCGTGCCAAGAGTGAATTCCTGGCCAACATGAGCCATGAAATCCGTACACCCTTGAACGGCGTAATCGGGATGCTGGGGCTGCTTCTCGATACCGACCTCGACAAGGAGCAAAGGGAGTACGCCGAGGCTGCCAGCCAGTCCGCAGACTCACTCCTGGGAGTCATAAACGACATCCTGGACTATTCAAAGATTGAGGCAGGGAAACTGGATTTTGAAATCATTGATTTCGATCTCAGGCAGGTGGCGGAAGGGCTGATGGACATGTTGGCCCTGCGGGCCCACGAAAAGGGCCTGGAGTTCGTTTGCACGGTTTGTCACGACGTCCCCTCTCTCCTCCGTGGTGATCCCGCCCGTCTCCGTCAGATCCTCCTAAACCTTGCCACTAACGCCATCAAGTTTACCCACGAAGGCGAGGTCGTGATCCGGGTAAGCCTCCAGGATGAGACCGATCGGAAGGCTACCCTGCGCTTCAGTGTATCCGATACGGGAATCGGGATTCCGAAGGACCGTATGGACCGTCTCTTTCAAACCTTTTCCCAGGTGGATGCATCAACCACGCGCAAGTACGGAGGAACCGGATTGGGTCTGGCGATTTCCAAGCAGCTTGCAGAGGCAATGGGAGGGCAGATAGGAGTAGAAACACAAGAGGGCCAAGGATCTACCTTCTGGTTCACGGCCGTCTTCGACAAGCAAAGGGAGGGGATTGGCCCGGAGCCTTTGCTTCCCGGGGATATCAGGGGAAAGCGGGTGCTGGTGGTGGACGACAATGCCACGAACAGGACCGTCCTGAGAGAGCAGCTTCGATCCTGGGGTTGTCGTTGTGACGAGGCCGCGGGAGGAAAGGAGGCCCTCGAGATGCTCAGACAGGCTCTGGCCGAGAGGGATCCCTTTGAAATCGCCATACTCGACATGCAGATGCCGGAGATGGATGGTGAGGCCCTGGGCAGGGCCATAAAGGAGGACCCCGCATTGAAGGACACCATCCTGATCATGCTGACATCCATGGGGCAACGGGGGGATTCAGCCCGACTTCAACAGACCGGGTTTTCCGCCTACCTCACCAAGCCAGTAAAAAACTCCCACTTGTACGACGCCCTGGTCACGGTCCTCTCCAAGGGCCAGGCCCCTGTCGGAAAGGGACCAAAGCCCATAGTAACAGCCCATAGCCTGCGGGAGCAAAGGAAAGGAAAGGCCAAGATCCTCCTGGCTGAAGACAACCTCGTGAACCAAAAGGTCGCCCTCCGGGTCCTGGAAAAGCTGGGCTACCCTGCCGATGCCGTTATGAACGGCAAAGAAGCCGTGGCAGCACTGGAAAGGAAGCCTTATGACCTGGTCCTCATGGACGTCCAGATGCCGGAAATGGACGGCTTCGAGGCGACCAGGATCATCCGGGATCCAAACTCCAAGGTGTTGAATCACGACATCCCGATCGTAGCCATGACGGCACACGCCATGAAAGGGGACCGGGAGAGGTGCCTGGAGGCGGGGATGGACGATTACGTTTCCAAACCCATAAGACCTCAAGAACTCCTCAAGACCATACAAAGGCAAATCCCTCTCGGATCGAAATCCAGGCCCACTATGCTCGATCACTTCCCCAGAAATGAGAGGGTCCTGGACAGGAAAGGCCTGGTGGATAGACTCGGCGGAAACAGGGACCTGTCCGGGGAAATCCTGGACATCTTTACGAGGGATTTTCCAGTGCGCCTGGACAAACTCGAGAGGGCGCTGGACAGAAACGAGGCGGATGAAATTCAGCGCCAGATCCATACCATAAAGGGGGCTTCAGGCAACGTGGGCGCAGAAAGGATAAGGGATGTTGCAACAGAGATGGAGGGGGCTTGCGCACAGGGGGATCTGAGGGCATGCAGGAGAAAGTTGCGGGAACTGAAGGAGGAGTTTGATAGGCTGAAATCCGTCCTGCTGTCGGGTTAGACCTGCTTTACTGAGCCAGGAATCAACCAGGTAAGAGAGGAGTGCCATGAAAGTGTTGATAGCCGAAGACGATGCCACGACCCGGGGCATGCTGGAATCCATGCTGGCCAAATGGGGATACGAGGTGCAAACAACCCAGGACGGCGATGACGCGTGGCGAATATTGCGTGCCCAGGAAAAGCCCCAACTTGTCCTTCTTGATTGGCTTATGCCAGGGATCGACGGAGTTGAAATTTGCAAGAGGCTGAAAACGTCCCCTGAAAAAAACACGAGCTATGTCATAATGCTGACGGTCAAGGACAAGAAGGAGGACATTGTCTCTGGCCTGAACGCAGGCGCTGATGACTACATTACCAAGCCCTTTGACCACGAAGAGCTCAAAGCCCGGATCAAGGCCGGGGCAAGGATTATCAAGCTCCAGATGGACCTGAAGGCGAAGATCCAGCAACTCCAGGACGCACTGTCACACATCAAGACCCTTCAGGGTATCCTGCCCATCTGCATGCACTGTCACAAGATCCGTACCGACGAAGAGGCATGGCAACAACTGGAGGCCTATCTCCAGCATCATACTGACGTCCGGATAAGCCACGCCCTGTGTCCCGAATGTTTCAAGAAATACTACCCTGATCTCTATGAAGAAGACGACTAAAGGCCAAGGGTCGAAGGATCGAAACAACTGATCGATTCGCCGGCTAAAGAGCCTGCCTCTCCTTTTTGGCCCTCCGCTCCAAATTCATGCCGCCGAAGCCCTTGAGGGATATTCCTCCGGTCGAATTTCCGCGACTTAAATACCGCTCTCGGACACGGTTGGTGCTGCATTTTTCCCGCAGATTTCTCTCCCATTTTGTTGCAATAATCCCTTCTTTGTATTAGGGTAGGTGCCACACACATTTCTCGGAGAAGACTTACATGCCAGAAGAAAAAGACCAAAGGGAGGAGAACTTCGGTGATCTCCTCGAAGCTTACAGCGACCGAATGAACGAGGATCTTCAACTCGGGGACAAACTCAAGGGAAAGATCATATCCATAGGCAACGAGTACGTCTTCGTGGATACGGGCACCAAGATCGACGGCATCGTCGACAGGGAACAACTCCTTGACGAAAACAAGGAGTTTCCCTTCAAGGAAGGGGACATGCTGGAGCTCTATGTCACTTCCTTTGACGGAAACGAAATACGGCTGTCCAGGACTTTGTCCGGGACAGGAAACATCAGGATAGTGGGAGAGGCCTTTCGAAAGGAAATACCTGTCGAAGGGAAGGTCAAGGCGAAGTGCAAGGGCGGGTTCAACGTGGAAGTTATGGGGAGAAGGGCCTTTTGCCCTATCAGCCAGATGGACCTCAAGTATGTGGAGGACCCTGACCCCTTCCTGGGTGAGTCCTTTCCCTTCCTCATCACCCAGTTCGAGGACAGGGGCAAGAACATCGTCCTTTCAAGGAGAGTGCTTCTCGAGAGGGAACTTGAAGGCAAGAAGAAGGCATTCATTAACGAGCTTGATATCGACACGGAGCTCCAGGGGCGCGTCACAAAGCTTATGCCCTATGGCGCCTTCATTGAATTGATGCCGGGTGTCGAGGGCATGGTGCACCTCTCGGAAATAAGCTGGTCGAGGATAGAAAGGCCGGATGAGATCCTGAAGACCGGAGATCTCGTCACCGTGAAGATCATAGGCATGGCTGAGGGGAAAAGACCCGGAGAGAAGAAGATCTCCCTGTCCATGAAACAGGTGACCGGTGACCCGTGGGATCAAGTGGCGGATACATTTCATGTCGGGGAAAAGGTTATGGGCAGGGTCACCCGATGCGTCAGGTTCGGGGTCTTTGTAGAGATCGCTCCCGGGGTGGAGGGATTGGTCCATATCAGCGAGATGAGTTACGGAAGAAGGGTCCTGAAGCCCGAGGATGTGGTCTCTCAGGGTGATACCGTCCCGGTGATGGTAAAGGAAATAGATCTCGAAGGCCGAAGGATCTCCCTGAGCATCAAGGACGCGGAGGGGGATCCCTGGGTGGATGTAGGCCAGAGGTATTCCGTGGGGCAGACTGTCCAGGGGGTCGTGGAGGGCAAGGAGAAGTTCGGCTTCTTCGTGGCCCTCGAGCCCGGGATTACCGGCCTTGTGCCCATGTCCAGGATAAAAGGCGTGCCAAAATCCTCACAAATTGAGAAACTGGGCCCGGGCGATCCTATCGTAGTGGTGGTGGAAGATATCAACCAGGAGGAAAGGAAGATGACCCTGGCGCCGGCGGACACGGGAAGCGAGGATGAATGGCACAAATACGCGGCGGGTTCAAGGAAATCCATGGGTTCCCTCGGGGAGAAACTCCAACAGGCGCTGAAGGCCAAGAACGGGTAAGGCCCCCTAGCAGGGTCCCCGAGGCCTTTTTCCAGCCTCTCAACCCTTTCTGCTTGTCAATTCGCCGGGTGAAGGAAACTCTTTTACTCTATTCTTGATCAGGAGAAGAAACAATGGGAAGCATTAGGATGAAGAGGAGGTTCGTCGAGGCCGATGTCCTCTGTATCGGCGGAGGGATCGCCGGGCTCATGGCGGCGATCCGAGCGGCTGAGATGGGCGCCAAGACCGTTGTAGCAGAAAAGGCAAACACCATGTTCAGCGGCTCAGGAGCTACGGGCAACGACCACTTTCTCTGCTACCTGCCCGAGGTCCATGGCAAGGACATAGAACCCATTGTCAACGAGTTTCAGCTCGGGCAGCAAGGTGGCCTGAGACACCGCTCCTTTATCCACACATGGCTGCTGCGATCAGAGGAGATCGTCAAGCTCTGGGACGACTGGGGCATCCCCATGAAATACAATGGAAAGTACGAGCTGTCCGGACATGCCCTGCCTGGTAATCCCATTTACCACATCCATTATGCAGGGAAGGATCAGAAGAAGATCCTGACAGAGCAGACCCTGAAAAGGGGGGCCGAGATCATGAACCGGGTCATGTGCTTTGACCTGATCACAGATGGAAACGGTGTGACCGGCGCAATCGGCATCAACACGTGGCACGACGAAGTGGTGTTCTTCAAGGCCAAGACCGTTATCCTCGGGACCGGCTCTGCCATCAGGCTCTACCCGGCTTCGACCACCCCTGCCTGGCTCTTCAACACCAGGCTCTCCCCGACCTGTGTGGGGGATGGCAGGGCCATGGCCTACCGGGCAGGGGCCGAGCTGGTCAATATTGAAATACCCATCCTTCGCTGCGGGCCCGTATACTTTGCCAGGGCAGGCAAGGGGACCTGGGCAGGGGTCCTCCGTGATCCCCAGGGAAAACCTGTTGGCCCCTTTGTCACGGAGCCGGACAACAGGTACGGGGATCCGGTCGTCGACATCTACCAGGACATCTTCATGGACTACAAGAAAACGGGCCGCGGCCCCGTATACATGGACTGCAAAGGGCTGTCCGACGAGGGTCTGGAATATATGTACCACTGGTTGTACAACGAGGGGAATGCCGGTCTCCTCAACCACCTCAAGGAAGAGGGGATCGATCCCAGGGAAAGGCCTGTGGAATTCAGGACCTATCATTACGAATTGTTTCCGAGGGGGGGTGTCTATTACGACGAGGAAGGCGCCACCTCCATGAAAGGGCTTTACGCGGCCGGGGACGAGTTCTTTGGCGGCATTTCCGGTGCCGCGGTCTTTGGCTGGATTGCAGGAGAAAATGCGGCCAAACAGGCCAAGGGAATGGCACTACCTGCCATCGACCATGCAAAGGACCGGTTGGAAGAGGCAGTAGCCGAAATGGAACATATCCGAAACCGGGAAGTAGGCGCAAGCTGGAAAGAGGCCAATATCGCCCTTCAACAAATCATGTATGACTTCACCGGCGAGGTACGTTCAGAGACCTTGCTTGACGCGGGGCTGTTAGCTCTCAGGAGGCTGAAAAGAAAGGCCCGTGAAAGCCTTCTTGCTGCCAACGCCCATGAGTTGTGCCGCTGCCTGGAGGTCTTCAACCTGCTTGAGGTCGGAGAGCTCATCTTCATTGCCGCAAAGGAGAGGAGGGAGACCAGGGGGAAACATATTCGGCCCGACTATCCTTTCACAAACCCCCAACTGTCCAAGTTGCTGGTCCTGAGAAAAGAGGACGGCGGACCGGCAATGGAATGGAGACCAATAAAAAGGTAAGTAGGAGGAGACAGCAATGCCCCCTGTGGTAGATAAGGAATTGTGTACGGGTTGTCTTGAATGTGCCGAGGCGTGCCAGTGCGATGTCTATTTCGGTTCGGCAAGGGGCGAGGAGGCACGGGTTACCTACCCGGATGAATGCTGGCATTGCAATGCCTGCGTATTCGTCTGCCCTGAAGGGGCTATCAAACTCAGGATACCCCTACCCATGATGGTCCTCTATCAGGAGCGTCCGGACACAGGGACCAGGGCCCCATAATCCATAACCTTTTGCGTTGCCATCCCTTTCAAACGCCGGAGGAATGATCGGCTTGTCGGCTTAGGACTCAGAAGGCGTCCCTATGCCTTCGTCGAGATCCTGATCCTTTCCATCCTCCTGGCTTGCGCGCCGCTCTCAATTGGAAAGATCAGTCTCTCCACCGTTACCAAATCAAGATCAAGGGCCTGACTCACCCTTGAGTTGATCCGGGGTCACGATGGGGCCGTACTTGTCCTTCAGTGCAAGCAGTCTCTTGCGCTGTTCTTCATAGACCTCGAATAACCTCTTGGGAAGGTTTTTCTCCTTGCCGTAGGCCTCCTCCTGGAGGTCAATCCGCACAATAATGTTGTCTATGTACAGGGAAAACTGTTTGTTGTACAGGTCCTCGGGGTAATCCTTGTTTATATCGGACTCAAAGAGTGATTTCAGGTCTTCATACTTGGGTATGTAGCCTATGGGTGTCTCTATGGCCCCGACGTCCCCGTGTGCTCGCCTTTCCAGCCAGCCGAGCCATACCCTCACGTCCCTTTTTTCGCCGAGGAGCTTATCACCCTGCCCACCCCGTGCACGGTGTGTGAGGAAGTAATTGAGACCGGCGATGATGGGACGATTCCCTTGTGTGAACTTTTTTGAGTTGAAGAAGATGAACTGCGCCTTCATATAGTCGGGCAGGGGCCCGGGGATGAAGGGTTCGTTGGCCCATGGCTGGCGACGGACCCCCTTGGCCCCCAACTCGGTGGCCGTGGCGGCAGACAGGATTGAGGCACCAAGCACCACCCCTTCGTCCGGTGTCTTTGCCACCCAGACCGGAGGCATCGTATCACTGTCCCGACCGGAATAGGTGATGACCTTGACGGGAACGCCCCCGGGATCCTCGGCAATAGGCTCATTGTAATTTTCAATGGCCGCGTTCTCTAAGGTACAACGAGAGTTGGGATGGGACATGGGAATCTCCTTCCCATTCTCATCCTTCTTGCCTTCCCACCACTCACCCTGGAAGTTAACGCCTTTCTTGGGCGGCTCTTCACCGTTCCCCACCCAGTAGGGGACCCCGTTCTCATCGATGAGGACGTTGGACCAGATCACCTCTGTTCCCTCCTCCCTGAGGGCCTTCATGAGGTAGGGGTCGCTTTCGCGGTTCACATCCTGGACAATGCCGAATATGCCCTTTTCAGGATTGACCGCCCGCAGGGTTCCGTCATCTGCTATCCAGAGCTGGGCGAGGTCGTCTCCGATGAAATCGGTCCCGACCATGGCCGTAGTCGTCTTTCCGCAACCCGAAGGAGCCGCCCCGGCAAAAAAGGTAATCCGGTCGCCGGGACCCCGCAGGCCCGTGATAAACATGTGCTCCGAGAGTTCGTCTTCCAACCTGTAGTAGGTGGCCAGGTCCACGGCGAACCTGTGGTTGCCCTTCTTCAAGAGCAGGGTGTTCCCCGCGTAGGTACAAAACATGGAAAAGGTGGTCAGCCAGCTCCTGTCCATGAAGACCCGGGCATTGGGGAGGTCCTCGCGCCTGTTGCGGCCCTGGCTATGCACATTGGTGAAAAAGATGCCGGCCCTTTCTGCCTCTTCATCGAAGTGCTCGTAGACACCCCGGTAGAGCAGGTTGGCACTGTGGGTAACATAGGCAGAGCTCGTTATTTCCAGGGCCGGAATAGAGGCCTTTGCACCGACGGGACCCCTCGAGTAAAAACCCACGAACATGATCATCCCCTCCATAATGCCGCTCATGTACTGCCTGACATATTCATGGGCCTCCTTTCTAAAGATCTTTTTTGCCAACAGGCTGACTTCTTCATCCTCGTTGATGATATAAAAGGTTCTGTCAATGATCCGGGCCTGTTCCTTGGGAAGATCAAAATGAATGGTATGGTCCTTCATTGCGAGCGGGGCCTCCTCCCCTCTTTCGAGACTCAGCTCCCTTACCCGGCGGACATCTTCCTTGGTCCCGGTGACGACAAACACGGACTCGGGTCGACACATAGTTATGGAATTGGCTATCTTCAGCAGCGCCTCATCATTGTTGATCCTGTACAGCTTCTCAAGGTTCTCCTTGTCCATTGATTTCTCAAAGACAGGCCTTGCTTCCTGGATCGTCTTGATGCCTCCGACCTCGGCCAGGATATCAAACCCTTTCTTAATCTCGAACATCTCTAATCCCTTCCTTCCTCCTTCCTTGCACTCGCCAGATCCCACTCCTTGCCAGGAGACAACTCCTGACTGAATGCAAACTTGAAAAACTTGCAACCAAGATTATATTTATTGGGCTATGCCAGTAAAGTGTTTGCGTCTTACGGACTTATGGAACTTTTCTTGTTGCAGAAGGCCATCTTATGCGAAGATTAAGGATAACTCAGTTGGGCGGAGTCGAATCTCTCACCATAGGGTCTTCTGAGAAATGTTCCGGCAAATGAAACAAAGATGGTAATATAGGAAACTAGGGATTTCATGTCAATGGATAAAATACCGGCTAACCCCAGAGCAGTTCCCGGTCTGACCTCAAGATAACGTGCTCAAATATATCTTTATTTCTTGAGCTTTTGCAATTATAATTTACCTTAATTTTGTTTTTTATATCCACGTAATCTATGTTGTTCATAAATATTTTTGTCAGGACCCCTGTTTGGCAATGCCTTCCAAAGCCCTTGAAATAAACCTGGCAAAGAGCCGCGTTGATGTGGCCATCAGCGACCAGTATCAGCTCCTCCAAGAAGTCATGTCGAAATATCAGGGGGTCATGGAAGGACTGGAGGCCTTCCTTAAGGAGGTCTGCCATCCCCTCAAGAATTGGCAGTTCACTGTTAAAGAGGCCCGCAATTACGCCCTCAACTATTTCCATCTCCTGAACAGCCACCCTCGAGGGCCCGAAGCAGCAATGCTCTTCCTGGACATATTCCTGGAGGCCATCGAAGGCACTCAAGGGGACCAGACGGGGGCCGAAGCCGCGGACAGCCTTGTCCGATATTTTCAAAAGATCCTCAAGAACGCAGGAAAAGAACTCCCCAGATTCGTGCCCGTTTTGAACTACGGATTCGAGCGCATTCTCTCTCAGGATGAGAAGACCTTCTTTCTCTTCGTCAAGAGTTTCTACCAACTGAATCGGGTCGCCAGGGACCTTGGCGAGAAGGCCCCCCCAGGGACGGATTTCAGTCCGATCAATAAGCTCTTGATCCGGTACCTCTCTGAGTCCTATCAGCACTGGTTAAAGGAACAGGATCCCCTGGTCTGGTTCCTGGAAGAGGCAGGCCTCTCGGATGGCAACTACAATGGGGAACTCATGGAAATATTCTCTCCTGTCTCCCATGATCGGCTAAAGTCTTACAAGAACGAACTGGATAGGATCGTCATGGGCCATGGCCTCCACTCAAAATCACTCTTGGAAGACCTGGTCCAGTTGCCCGGATACCCTCGTATCGTGGATCTCTACAAGGAAATACCCCAGCGACTCTTCAGGCTAGGGGAACAGAACGGTCTTGGAAACTATTGGAAGCTCCTTTTTCTCTTGCACATTATGAAGACAGCGGGACTGTCTTCCATTCACCAGGATACCCTTAGGTCCGTTAACCGGACACTGACCTGGCTCATCGGACACGAGGAGATCCAAAACATTCAACTGTTGATACAAAACACCTTCAACATCTTGAGGGATAGCGTCAAGAAGTATCCCGAGGCTACCTTGAATTGCCTGTTGAACATGGGAAAGGCCGTTTACAAGACCGACGAGAGCGACCTCGTGGACTTCTTTGTCAGGGAGGTCGTATCCCTCGGATTCCATACCCCAGAGCTGAGGGGAGTGGGGGATAATTGGCAAATACGGGCCAATAACTACCATGTACAGAATATCCGCACCTGGCTCGAACTGATAGAACTGAATCCCAAGTGGTCCAAGACGTTGATCTCCTCCTTGATCGTCAATCTTTCCCTCGGGGGAGTGTTCATTAAGGATACCGATCTTTTCCCGAGGGACATCACCCAATTCTTGAACAGCGATATCGGACCGGTCTACAACCTGGCAAAGCAACTTGCCCGCCTCTTCCCCGCCTACTTCAACGAGATCGGTGCAGAAGGCCGGTTGAGGGACATCTCCACAAAGATCGATGAGGTCTGCCTCCGTAAAGATGTCCTGGTCCATTTCGTGAGGAAGCAAAGCCATGTCGAGAGCAGTAACCAGATCATAGGCCTTGTGGGGGCCCTCCTGGAGTTCTGGAAGACCAAGGACAAGGGATGCCTGATGCCCTATATTCCTCCCGGCATCTACTCCCAGGTAGACTCAGAGGGCCCCTACATCGATGGTGTGCATACCTTGATCAATCACCTCGTCAAGAGGAATGGCCTCTCCAGGGTCAATGACTTCCTGGCGGCAGCTGATTTGGAGGGATTTGACGATGAGGTTCCGGGGACTACGGGGACGGACCGGGAGCGCGTCCATCTGGCGATCTCCTTTTACAAGCTCCTCTACCAGAAGTATCACCTGGGTTTTGTGGAGTTCGGGGAATACCTGAAGCAGTTGCACCCCAGGGCCTTTCCGGACCTGGACAAACTCAAGAAGACCGTAGCCCTGTCAGACCCCAGAAAGAAGATCCACGGTATCCTTATCTTCCTGGAGCGATTGAAAGAGGTCATCCTCTCCCAAAGGCACTATGAGATAAGGGAAGATATTTACAGGAAGAGGCACATTGCCGTGGATATCCCTTCCATGTACGGGAGCTATAGGGAGAGGAAATTCGATGCCCTGGGGCTCACCTTCCGCCTGGAGGCCCTGGTCAACACCCTCTTCGACGACCTGGTCAACAACATAGACCTGGAACTCATCACGAGTGCCACCTTTTCTCAGATCTATGATTACCTGCTCCTCTTTTACCGCGCCCTCAAATTGGACGGGATCGCCTCCGCTGCCATGGAAAGGCAGTTGGACCTCCTGTCCCATTCCTTGAAAGTCAGGGAGTTTTCCTTCACCCAGTACCTGGACATATTCAGGGGGTTTTCCGATGCGGTAAAGAACATCGTCAATGACTATTTCAATAACATCCATGAAGAAAACCTCGCTACGATCGTCAAGCAGTTCCCGTACGTCTCACTCCAGGCCAAGTACAGGCCTTCCGAAGGCCCCATGGACGATGAAAAACTCATTCACCGTGTCTCGGAAATCTTCATGAGGGAAAGGATCACATCTTCATTGGGACTCCAGCAACTGGACGTGTTCATAAGCCGAATAGTAAACACCCTGTTCCAGCAGTCTGAGAAGCTCCCGAGGGAAAAAATACGCACCCTCCTGAACTATGACCCCCAGAAGGCCATTACCCCCATCAATCCCATCAACAGAAAGGTCTGCGATATCATCTACCTGGGGAACAAGGGCTTGAACCTTGTCAGGCTCATTGAAAACGGGTTTCCCATACCGCCCGGTTTCATCATCACCACCGAGGTCTTTCGATTTCAAGAGATCTTCGATGCCTACCCCCCGGCAGAGAATAACTTGAAGGACCAGATCATTCGGGAGATCTCCAGGATGGAGAAACTGATCAAGCAAAGGTTTGGAGACTCTAAAAACCCCTTGCTCCTGTCTGTCAGGAGCGGTTCACCCATCTCATTGCCGGGAATGATGGACACCTTTCTGAATGTGGGGATCAACGAAGAAATCGTGCGCGGGATCGATCTCGGGCCTCGGCCTTCCTGGTTTGCGTGGGATTGCTACCGGCGATTCCTTCAATCCTATGGAATGGCCTTTGGTCTCAACAGGGATGACTTCGACGATATCATAGCTGATTTCAAAAAGCGTCTTGGAGTCCCCTACAAGCGGCAGTTCACCGGAGAGCAGATGAAGGAGATAGCCCTGACCTACAAGGAGCTGATCAGAGACAGGGGAATCAGGATTGAAGAATCACCCTTTGACCAACTCTATCTTGTCATCAACAAGGTCTTTGAATCCTGGTACTCGCCCAAGGCCAAGACCTACAGGAGAATAATGGGCATCTCCGATGACTGGGGCACGGCCGTTACGGTTCAAAAGATGGTCTTCGGCAATCTTTCTCAGGAATCGGGTTCCGGCGTGGTTTTCACCCACAATCCCAGGTGGCCGGGTGACAAACTGAGACTCTGGGGTGACTTCACCCTGGGAAACCAGGGGGAGGACGTGGTTTCCGGACTGGTTGAGACCCTACCGGTATCCTTGGAGCAGGCAGAGGCGGAGAACCGGGACAAGGAGATGTCCCTCGAGACCTGTTTCCCCGAGATATACAGGATGATCAGGTACCTGGCAAAACACCTGGTATACAACCGGAAGTGGGAACCCCAAGAGATGGAGTTTACCTTTGAGGCCCCGTCAAAGGAAAACCTGTTCTTTCTTCAGACAAGGGATATGGCCATCAGGGAGAGGAAGAAGGTCCTCTCCTTTACGACCACACCCGAGACACAAACGCGTTTGATCGGGCACGGGATAGGTGTGAGCGGCGGGGCCATGACAGGCAGGGTAGTCTACAATATGGAAGAGATCCATTACTGGAAGGGCAAGGAGCCGGAAACTCACCTGATCCTGCTGAGGGGCGATACAGTTCCCGATGACATCATGGAGATCCATGAGACAGACGGGCTCCTCACCGCAAGAGGCGGTTCCACGTCCCATGCCGCCATTGTGGCCCACAGACTTGGAAAGACCTGTGTCGTGGGTTTTGTCAACCTGATATGCATGGAAAAGGAAAGCAGGTCCTTGATTGATGGCCTGGAACTGAAGACGGGTGATTGGATCAGCATTGATGGCCAGGAAGGCTCCATATACGGGGGAAAGATGAAGATTAAGGAGGCATAGGGAGGTTGGTTTCAATGGAAGCACGGCTCAACGCACCTGTATCGAGCGATTTGAAGCTGGGTATTAATGGCCTGGGTAGGATCGGCAAATTGACCCTCTGGCATCATGTGGCCCGCAAGCACTTCAAGGAAATCGTCGTCAACCTAGGGAGGGATGCCGGGAGCTCCCTCGCCGATATCGCTCATTACATCGAGAGGGACTCCACCTATGGGGCCTTGCATAACTACCTTTACGGCCATAGGGGCCAAAGGGTCATCTCCGGGTTGCACGAAGACGCCGGGACCATGTCCATAGACGGTATCCATGTGAGGATATTGAGGAAGTCCCGGAATCCCAAGGACATCCAATGGGATGAGCACGGGGTGAGACTCGTCGTGGATGCGACAGGACAGTTCCTGGATCCCACCTTAGGGCCCGAACACCCCAAGGGCTCCATACGGGGCCATCTTGAGGCGGGGGCTGAAAAGGTGATTGTGTCTGCGCCCTTTAAGATCAAGGACAAGAAGAAGGCCATGCCTGAAGATGCCATAACCACAGTGATGGGCGTAAATGACAACGACTATGATCCGAGGATCCATCGCATTGTCTCGGGGGCCTCCTGCACAACCACCTGTCTCGCCCACATGATGAAACCCTTGATCGACTATTTCGGGGCGAAGAAGATCTTGACAGCCTCCATGGCCACGGTTCACGCGGTCACGCCCTCCCAGATGGTCCTTGACCGTCTCGCAAAGCCCGGTGCCACGGATCTGAGGAAGAACCGGAGCATTTTCAATAACATCATCCTGACAAGCACGGGGGCAGCGAGGACCCTCGAACTGGTCATCCCGGAGATGAGGCAGATAGGATTCATCGCAGAATCCGTCCGTATCCCCAATACCACGGGTTCCCTCATCATCCTGGTCGTCAATTTCCATGAGGACCTCTCCGGAAGGCCCATCCGAAGGGAGATGATCAACCAACTATACAAAGAGACGGCCGAAAGGGACTCGAACGGTTATCTCCACTATACAGAGGAGCAAAACGTCTCCAGTGATATCATTGCAGTTCCGCGGGCAGCAGCCATCATAGAGGGTCATGAAACCCACACCAGGACAGCGGAAGTCACGCTTGATCCCGGTATGCTTTTTGGCCTCAAGAAGGATATCCAAAAACAATTGAGCCAGACCGTTGCGAGGATCTCCATTACCCAGGCCGTTATCTACGGGTGGTATGACAACGAGATGGGCAGCTATGTGAATATGCTGGGCGACCTCACTGTCTCCATCGGAGAAAACATGTGAGCGATGAGACGGCCGGGATTTTCAAGACGACCATAGCTTTCTAGTTTACCATGTCAATTCTGGCTTTTTACCCCTTCATCATAATTGATCTGGCGGGCTCTTAACCCCCTGTGCTCCCAGCCGCAACACATGGGTGTAAACCATGGTCGCGGAAACATCCTTATGACCCAAAAGGCTCTGAACGGTGCGAATATCAGTTCCTGTTCATAACAGATGTGTAGCAAAAGAGTGCCGAAAGGTATGGGCTGAAATGCGCTCGGTGAGATCCACCATCTTTGTCGCTCGCTTAACGGCCCTATCAAGTGAGGATGGATCCATGTGATGCCGGCCTGTCATACCTGTTCGGGGATCCCGCGAGAGCCTGTTTGAAGAAAATACATATCAAGGTGCGTATTCAAAACAGGTTTGCAACTTCCGTGATCGCATTGTCAAATTGGATTTGAGAACATAGATAGGATCGTTTATCTATCCTTTCAAAAAAGGCTGTTTCTTCTCAGAAATCAATATTGAAGGTCCCAATTCACGGTTTCGCGTAGCCCACCCCATAGCGACAAAAATCTCCCCGGAATACCACGTGTTAATTAGTTTCATTGTTTCGGTCGAAAAAGTCTTGACGCAGGAGGTAATGTACGCTAGTTTTGGTATACCGCTGGCATACTGAGGGTGGACCAATGAAGAAAGACGACGTCTACAGAGCCTTGAAAAAGAAGATCCTGGACGAAGACCTCGTTCCCGGGCAATGGCTAGTTGAAAGAGATATCAGCGATACCTACAGAATCAGCAGAACGCCGGTTCGGGAAATCCTGAGGATACTTGTGGCCGATGGACTCGTTACAATGGAAGCCTCAAAGGGGTACTCGGTGAAAAAGCTGAGTATAGAGGAAATAGTGGAGATCTTTCAGGCCCGGGAAGCGGTTGAAGGTCTGGCCGCGAGACTATGTTGTCTCAAAGGAGATGAGGGTTTTTTTTCTCATGTGGAAGAGCTCAGAGCGCGCTTCACCCGAATAGACCTTGAAAAGGACAGTTCACAAGGTGTCATTCTTGGTGACGAATTGCATAGCGCCCTCGTAAACGCTGCGAACAATTCACTTTTGGTTGAATTCTACGAAAAACTGCGAAATCTGGCTGCGCTTACGAGGAATATCACCAAGAGGTCGATTGAAATCGAGGAAAACTCCAGAAGGGGGCACCTGGAAATCACCGAGGCAATTCTCGAAAGGAATGCAGTAAGAAGCGAACAATGTATGCGTAATCACATCAATGGCACGTGCCGCTTGTTGACACAATCTTACCTGACGAAACGCACGGGGTTTATCGACAATAATCAGTTTGTTGCGTCGGCGAACAAATAGGAAGAAACCTTGCCAGAACCTTGATGGTCAAGTGGCGCCCGCTTTGCGCATTATGAGGCGCCTTAAGCAAACCCCGAAAAATTGAGATAGGGAGAACCGCGCATGAAGAGGGAGATAGAGGGTATTATAGTCGCAATGGTCACCCCCTTTGACCGTAGAGAAAGGATTGACAAATCCGGGCTGAGGGAAATCATAGACTACCTAATCTCGAACGGGGTACATGGCATCCTACCCATGGGAAGCCAAGGTGAATTCTACGCCCTTTCCACAAAAGACAAATTTGCACTAATGGATGCTGTAATTGAAGAAATAAACGGTCGTGTTTTGGTAATTCCCAACACGGGTTGTATAACTACCCGGGACTCTATTGAACTATCCAGATATGCCGAAAAAGCCGGAGCGGATGCTGTCTCTGTGATCACCCCCTTCTTCATCAGTCCCAGCCAGGAAGAGCTCTATCATCACTATGGCGCTATTTGTAAATCCGTTGACATACCTGTTCTCGCGTATAATAACCCCGGTCGCACAGGCGGAACGCAGCTTTCACCTTCAACGGTCAACAGACTGGCAAACAACTACACCAATTTCAGGGGAATAAAGGATAATTCGGGTGATTTGACCCTCGTAGCTGAAATGATACGAATAACCCCCCGAGGTTTCAAAGTCATCATGGGCAGAGATACGTTGATCTTTGGAGGGCTTATGTATGGCACCGCAGGAGCCATCTCTGCAACAGCCAATGTCGCCCCCAAACTCGTAACGGAAATCTACGAAGCCTATAAGGCCGGGGAATACTCTAAGGCCAGGGAATCTCAACTAAAGCTTGCACCTTTAAGATCAGCTTTCGCATTGGGGACTTTTCCCGTCGTGGTGAAGGAGGCCCTTAACATGATGGGGTACAAGGCTGGCAACTGCCGCAAACCGGTTTTGTCTCTCTCGGAAGAAGGCAGGCGCGAACTTCGCCAAATCCTTCTAGATATGGAAATACTCTGAAAGATGCATATTCAATACTGATGAACTCGTAAAAAGTCAAAATTGAGATGGCAAAGTAAAAAACTCCAGGTTCAAGGCGCGCAGAAATTGGACTTTTTACGAAGCCATCAATACTGTATGGTGAAGGGAGAAACCTAATGCCATGAGTGTGCAAATTACCTGGTATGGCCAAGCTACTACTACAATTGTCAGTCAAGGCAAGGTCTTGCTTATCGATCCCTGGTTTAGTGGTAACCCCGTTTGTCCTGTTAAACACAAAGAATTGAAACATGTCGACATAGTCGCAGTCACCCACGGGCACTTTGATCATTTCGGGGACGTCCTGGAGGTGTGTCGGCGTTTCAAGGCAAAATTGATATCAACCCCGGAGATTGCCTGGTATGCAGATGGCAAAGGGATCCCTAGAGGGACTCAGGCCCTGCCTTTGGGCTACGGAGGAAAGCTCAAGGTCGAAGGATTTACCATATCCATGTGTCCTGCCCTTCATCCTAGCGCTCTTTTTGGAGATGAGTGGGCTACTCAAAAGCAATTTATCCCTGATGGAGGTCCAGCCTCCTATGTAGTAACCACTCCGGAAGGCAAGGTCGTTTACCACGCAGGCGATACAGCTCTATTTTCAGATATGAAGATCATCGGTGATCGTTTCCACCCTGAATTAGGACTTTTGCCCATATGCGGTCGATTCAACATGGATACAACGGACGCCTCCGTGGCGGCCGAGTGGCTGAGGTTGAAGTTTATCATTCCGATTCACTACAATACAAATCCCGACTTAGCAGCCGACCCCAAAGAACTGGTCGACTTGCTTAGGTCCAAAGAGATTGCTCCAGAGGTCGTTATTCTGAATCCGGGGGACAGCTATGTTCTCGAATAAATGGAAATGTGGACTTTCAAGGAAGCAGGAAGGGCTTCCTTATTAAACAATCCTTGGCTCCTCAAAGGAGGGAGGTGATAGACCGAGTTTTTCTGCAGGCCCCTTTCTGAAGCATTTTTTGTTCTAGCTTTCAAAACCCTTAGAAGATGGAGGAAGAAATGAAAACAGGGACTATGGCAAGAATGGTATTGTTAGTTTTTGTTGCAGGGGTTTTCACGTTTTCACCTTTAGGTAACGCTGCAAAAGGAGCTGGTCCCACAACCTTTCGCCTGGGACACATTTTCCCTATCACACATCCCGTGCATAAAGCAACAACCGCAATGGCTAAGTATGTTGCGAAGGAGAGCAACGGAGAGCTGGATATCAGGGTATATTCCGGAGGGGCTCTGGGCAAAGGAAATACCCTGGCAGAAGCAATCCAATTGGGCACGGTGGACATGGGAACTGCCGGACCAGGCCTGCTCAGCCGCCTAGAGCCTTCCTGGGGACTGGTTGCAGGGGAGTATGTCTTCAAGGACCTAGATGGTATGTACAAAGTGCTGAACGGTCCGATAGGTAGTGATATAAAGAACAGGTTGCTGACTAAGAGAGGTATACGTACCCTTGGCATTGGATATCTCGGACAAAGGCATATAACAGCAAACAAACCAATCAATAAGCCGGAAGATCTAAAAGGATTCAAGATTCGTATCCCCAACATTCCCTTGAGAAAGGCCTCCTTCCTCGCATTAGGGGCTTCGCCCACACCCATGGCTTTCTCAGAAGTGTACCTGGCATTACAACAGGGTGTGGTTGACGGACAGGAAAATCCTCTCCCTCAGATTGTGACAGCAAAATTTTATGAGGTTCAGAAGTACCTGATACTGAGCGGTCATGCTTTCAATCCGGAAATACTGCTTATCAACGAAAAGAAGTTCAAAGCTCTTCCACAGGGCCACCAGAATATCCTGGCAAAAGGAGCCAAGCTTTACGAAGAGACGCTCTTTACCGAGTTCAAGACAATGAAGCTGGATCTTTTACAAAAACTGCTGGATGAAGGCATGATCGTCCTGAAACCGGATGTGGAGGCCTTTAGAAAGGCAGTAAGAGATGTCCCCTACAAGTTTGAAGAAAAATGGGGGAAAGGCCTCTACGACAAATTTATGAAGGCCCAGTAGTAGACCCCGGGGAATTTCGCACGGTGCATTGAACCCCGTGCGAAAAAGGGGACGGAAACTTAATTCAACATCCCCGTGCTTCCGCACGGGGCATTCTTACGGGGTAAACTACGGAAGAGACGTCTAATTCAAGGACGGGCCTCCTTGAGGATAATCCAGGGGTGCTTTTTTTTGGCGGATTACACTTAGGGGGAGTCCATTTGTTTCGTTCCTTCTCTACCCCGATGTCGCGTTAGGACGAGTGAAGCGTGCGGCAAGCAAACTCGGAGTCCCAGCAACGAGACACCCTTTCCACCCCGCCAGCATTTATGTGAGGTGGCGCATCGCTTCAAATCTTTTTCTTGGCTTCAACGCATCCTGAAATGAGGCCTTCATTGAGATTACGCGTCCTTAATTGCGACATCGGGGTAAACTTGTGAAAGACGCCAACAATCAAGAACGGGGATTATTCACTATGAAAGACAGTCGAAGATTCTTGACCCTGGTAAAGATGATTGATTCTCTCTTCTATTCTATCGGTCGTCTCTTAGGTGTTCTCATAACATCACTCATAATCCTTACCTTGTCCGCAGGAGTGGTCTCCAGATATGTTTTCAACAGGCCCTTTTTCTGGACGGACGAGTTCGCCAGGATCCTCTTGATCTGGAGCATATTGATAGGGGCAGCTTTAGGATTCAGGAAAGGGTCCACTACGGATCATATAAGGATGGATTTTTTCGTCTCTCTTCTCCCAGAAGACTTCAGAAAAATCACCGATAGGATCGTTCTGGTTGTAGACGTGGTCTTTTGCGTGGTCGTACTCTTGATCGGTATTAGGTTTTTCGTTCAGACACTTTCATTCAGGACCGCTGCAATGGATATCTCAAAGGGATATATCCACATAACGTTGCCCATATTTGCTTTTATGGCCTTGATTTTCTTGATGACTTCTTTTGATCGGAGATGAAAGGATTGGGAGCGACCACATGGTTCTTGTAACGGTACTTCTCACAATATGCTTGTTGGTTTTCCTAAATGTCCCAATTGCGATTGCCATAGCCCTCTCTTCGTTATTCTACCTCATCGTAGAAGGCATCCCCCTCTCCATTGTCCCACAGCAAATGTATCAGATTATTGACTCCTTTCCCTTTTTGGCCTTCCCAATGTTCATGCTCGTTGGGTCTCTTATGAATGCCGGTGGGATGAGCAGAAGGATTTTCAATTTTGCGGAATCAATAGTAGGGCACCTGAGGGGCGGATTGGCACATGTCAATGTCGTTGCCAGTCTGATTTTCTCCGGTATGTCTGGAAGTGCCATATCGGACGCAGGTGGTTTGGGGCAGATTGAAATAGAAGCCATGAAGGAGAGAGGGTATGACGCTGATTTCGCCGTCGCCATAACAGCTGCGTCTTCAACCATTGGACCTATTGTTCCCCCGAGTGTCCCCGTGATCATCTACGCAATGGCCTTTGATGCCTCAGTTGGCCGCTTATTCTTGGGAGGTTTCATCCCGGGAATACTAATGACCGTAGCCCTGATGATTATGATCTACGTCTATTCCAGAAAGAAGGACTATCCCATATCCCCTTTCCCTTCATTCAGGAAAGTCTTTGAGAACCTTTACAGGTGTGCGCTTCCCATGTTGACTCCCGTGGTACTACTGGGAGGGATGTTTACCGGCGTGTTCACCCCCACTGAGGCCGCCGTAGTAGCCGTCCTGTGGAGTCTATTCATTGGATTTGTAGTGCACGGAGAACTGGAACTCGGCGACATCCCTCGTTTGTTTCTTGAGGTTTTTGTAAGGATGGGCGTAGTCCTGTTCCTCTTGGCTGCCGTCGGAGTGTTTACCTGGATATTGACCAGAGAACAGGTTCCCGACTATTTGCTGAGCTTCATAACAACGGCCAGAATCTCACCCCCTCTGTTTCTGCTCATGGCCAACATAATCCTGTTGTTAATGGGCATGGTCACCACGGTAACGCCATCTATCATCTTGCTGGCGCCAATCTTTTATCCTCTCATAGGAAACCTGGGAATAGATCCCGTGCACTTTGGAGTAGTCGTCATTCTAAATCTTATGATCGGAAACCTTACGCCACCAGTGGGGCCGGTTCTCTTCGTGGTCTCCACCATTGGTAAAGTCTCTTTCCACAGGGCCTTCAAGGCCACTCTTCCGTTCATATTGCCGCTTCTTGTCGTGTTACTGCTGATAACCTACTTCCCGAGCATAGTGTTGTTAATACCGAACCTATTTATGCCATAGGAAAGGAGGATATATGGATTTTGCAGATCAGATCGCAATAGTAACGGGGGCTGCTAGAGGAGTGGGAAAGGAAATCGCGCGAAGGTTTGTCCAATCGGGAGCTTTTACGATCCTTATTGATATTGATCTCAAAGAAACTGAACAGGTGGCTCAACAATTAAATGAGGGAGGACCTCACGCACAGGCATTTAGATCGGATGTTTCCAAAATCCATGAGGTAGAAAAGGTGTTCAACCAGGTTATTGATCAATATGGTAGAATCGATATTCTGGTCAACAACGCCGCCGTTTTCGCTGAGTCCGTCCTGATCATGGACATAGAGGACCAAGAATGGGACAGGGTGTTGAACACAAATCTCAAGGGTGTCTTTAATTGCAGCAAAGCAGTTATTAGACAGATGATCAAACAAAAATCCGGCAGAATAATTAACCTTACTTCATTTGTGGGCAAGACTGGCAGGGTTGTTTACAGTAAGGTTGGGACTCCTACAAAGGCCCATTACTGTGCCTCCAAAGCAGGCATTATCAGCCTTACCAGATCCTTGGCCTATGAACTTGCACCCCATAACATAAATGTAAATGCTGTCGCTCCGGGCTCAATAGCCACAGAAGCAACAGACAAAGAAAAAAGAGGCATGATAACCCCCCTTGTTCCTCTGGGGCGGATGGGTGGTGTCGATGATGTCGCCGCTGCCGTGTTGTTCTTGGCATCTCCTGATGCCTCGTTCATAACTGGGGAGACCATAAATATCAACGGGGGTACGCTCATGGACTAGGCCTGCTCCTTGATTCTTTGAGCTTCTCTAATATCCAGTTTTACGTCGCTCAGCCCGACCCTGCCATCTCCGTGAAAATCCGTTCCGCCGGACACCAACAGCCCGTGGCTTCGGGCCACGCCTTCATACCGTTCAATCGCCTCCTGCCTGTAGGACATCTCGTAGGGATAGAAGACCTCGATCCCATCGAGCCCCTGTTCCAGGAGGGGATACAGGATATTCCGATCGAAGTCCTCATAGGTTATCCGGCTATGATCAATGGCAGGATGGGCGAGTATGGTCACACTACCTGACCTCTTGAGCAGGTCCAGTCCTTCCAGAAACCCCTTTTCCTGGATGGCCGGTCGCCTAATGTTGCACAGGACCCCCTGGCGCTCCAGGGCCAACCGACGAGCCGGGGAGGCTCCCATTCCCTCGGACAAATAGATCTGGGCCAGCCTCTCAGCCTTCTGTGCATCCGGCCGGAGGATATAGAGCGTGGTTTTCTCCCTGGTCCCTGCGGGAAAAAGCTCCTGCCAGTGATCAACGATCAACTGATAGGTTAGGGGTATAGGGTGCTGGATTATATCTCCCGGCTTTCCCGCGTCCTGAAAGACCTTTCTGTTCCTGGCCTCTGCCTTCTGCCTGAGATAGCCTATGGCATCTTCGGCCGTGCCAAACCTCTCTCGAATTCCATCGAGGTCCAGATCGTGGGCGAGCCTAACCCGCGCATCAAGATCCCTCAATCCCCTGTTCAGGCATCTGATACGGCAAAATTGGCCCAGCACGGCATCTATCCGTGCGAGTTCCTCCCTGTGGTTTTCCCTGTTGATCTTCGGAAAGAGCCCGATCAGGTGTATGTTAAGGCCCAGATCTTCAGCCCTCAGACTCAACTCCACCCCTGGAATAAAGACCCTGTCTCCATGCCCCTGATCACAAAGAGCTCTGAAGAAGGGTTCGATTCCCGACAGGGTGTCGTGGTCCGTGAGCGCATAGTACTTCAGGCCCGGCTCATTGAACACCTTCTCTGCAAGGTCCGCAGGGCCGATGGCGCCATCTGAAAACAGCGTATGTAGATGGAGGTTTGCAAATTCCATATATTGTTTTTCAATGGGTACTTTCAAACCTTTTCCAGTATTCTTCCAAAATCCGGGCCGGCATGCCCGGGGTCTAAAAATCCCTCCGGAGGGATCCCGGTACCACCAATATGACCTGGAGGTGTGCTGGATATACTCGGGATAAGGCAGGGAGTGGCTATTGGAACCGCCTTAAAGGGAATGATGCCATGCTACCCTTCAAACAAGGCCTTTTGCCTGTTGTCCTCTCTTCGTGCCCTGGGTGCTTCCTCCTCTTCTGCCTCGGGCACGCTCCCCTTCAGGAAATAGCGCTCGAACAACCTGTTGAACTCGGTCCAGGCCCCCTCTTTCTGATCCCTCTCCATGAAGCGCCCCAGTCCGTTCAGTTTGGCATCCAGGTCATCGACCAGGTGCAGGGCATAGGCCTCCAGGAACTTGGGCCTCTTTGGCGACCCGAATTCAAAGTGGCCGTGATGGCTTAGGATCAGATGTTTGAGGCGGAGCTTGAGCTCCCCGGGGAACCGTTTGATGCCTTCCAGTTTCTCTTCCAGCATGGTCACTCCCAGGACGATGTGCCCGAGGAGCCTTCCCTCGTCCGTATAATCGATTTGATACCCCCAGGACATCTCCCTTGTCTTGCCGATATCATGGAGAAACGCGCCAGCCAAGAGCAGGTCTCGATCCAGTTCCCTGTAGTGGTCCGCAACAGACCGGCACATCCTGCACACAGACAGGGTATGCTCCAGCAGGCCCCCCAGGTAGTTGTGGTGAAAACTCTTGGCTGCGGGGGACTCCCTGAAGCGTGACATGAACCTGGTATCCGAGAGGAACTTGTCCACCATGGTCCTGAGGGCGGGTTGGCCTATGGGTTTCAAGACCTCCCTCAGGGCCCTTGACATTTCGTTCGGATCGTTCGCGCTCCTCTCCAGAAAGAGGTCCGGCTCCACTGCGCCCTTTGGGATCTCTACGGTGGAGATGGTTATCTGGACCTGATCCCTGTAGGAATTGGCATATCCTTCAACATAGATAACCTCACCTTCTTTGAAAAGCCCGGAGAACTCTCGTGCCCTCTCCCAGACCCGGGCCTCTACATCCCCGGTTCGATCTCCAAGGGTCAAGCTCAGATAGGTGTCCCCCTTTCTGGTAAGGGCCGTCCTCTTTGCCTTCACCAGGTAAATGCCCTTGACCTGGTCTTCCTGCTTTATGTCCTTTACCCAGGCGTGGACGCCGGTATCAGGCGCCTTCCCATTGTCCATATCTAGTCCTCGAAATCTCCTTCGGGGCCCTTGTCCCGGCTCATGGACTTGGCCTTCTCCTTGATACGGGCCTCGATCCACTCCGAAGGATCCTCCATGGGGCTTCCCTTGGGCCCCATATCATGGGATCCGGCCCTGAGGATGGCGTCGATCGCCAGGGGCGCCGTGTCTCCCGCATTGAACACCTTCACCAGGAGGTCGTACACGAAATCTTCTACGCCCTTCACCATCCTTTGTCTGATTGCCCGGTCCTGCCCGTGAAGCCTGTTCTCGAAGGGCAGATTCAGTTTCTTGTAGTCTCCCGCCTTGAGGCCCCTGTCCTTTGCATAGGCCACCATCTCTGACCACAATTCTTCGCCCACGCCCCTGTCAGGCAATTTGATGAATTCTCCGTCCTCATCCAGTACGGCGTTGCCGTACTCATTGACCTCCACCCCCCATGTTATCATCTGAAGGGCGGTCGCCACGTTGGCCTTGGTGGTATTGGTCTCCCCTGCTATCCTCTTGAGACGCTCAGAGTCATTCCCGGAGGTTCCGTGCTGGGCCCCGGAGACCCCGTACTTGGCAAGGGAGTTGTGGATTGCCTTTGTCAAGTCCACCTGGATGCCCGCCTCGCTGTCCTGGATACCATGGGTCGTGCCATTGTTCAGGGCTATCCAATCCGGGAAGACCCTGTGGGCATTCAATCCCCGGATCAAGAAGAGGGCCTCCTCCACAGTGGTGAGTCCTTCCTTCCCCTTGATTTCTCCGACCTCTGTCTCATACCCTGCCCATGGAGGGACATAGGGGCTCAACCCTATGTTTGCCAGCAGGTTCTTGTCATCGGGCATATGGGAGGCATCTATTGCTATGGAGGTGATACCGGCGTCGAACATGGAAGGTATCTCGGTTCTGGCCGCCTCAAGATCTTTCTCGTTCTTGATCCCGTAATGATCTGCGTGAATGGCAACAGGGACCCTTATTCCCAGTTCGTTACAGACCGTGTCGACCTGCCTCGCCATGTTCCAGTAACTTACCGCGCAATAGGCATGTGCGCCTCCTTCGGACTTGGCGATCTCTATGATGATGGCCGCATTGGCCCTCTGTGCCGCCCTGAGGGCCCCCCGAATGATAAAGTGGTTTCTTGCATTGGCGGCCATGGTCATCGCCTTGCCCTTGGCTATCATGGCCCTGTCGATGACCTTGCCACTGACAAGCAGTGCCTTGGAGTTGGGGAACAACTCCCCGATGTTCGGGGGCCGGCCAACCTCAAGCGCCCTTTCGAAGTCCCGCGAATAGTTGGTTGTGCCCATCTTCAGCTTACCCTTTCCCTTAGAGCCATCCTATTTCCAAACTCCCCCGGCAGGAGCCTATTTGTGAGGTTCCACAATGACCTTGATGCAGTCATGTTCCAGAGGTGATGCAACCGCCTTGAAACCCAAGCCTGCTTCGGCCAAACCCAGCCTGTGGGTGATGAGCCTTCTGACCGGGATGGTCCCTGCCTCTATGAGGCTCAGGGCGGTCCTGCAATCCGCCGGACCCCCACCATAGGTGCTCGCGAGGGATATCTCGGTCCTCCAGAAAAGTTCATTTATGGTGGAAGGTATCCGTGCGCCCTCACCCGCGCCCGCAAAGAACAGCACGGTTCCACCCCTTTCAACCGCCTTCAAGGCCAGGGGGATAAATCCATCAAAACATATTATGACGAGGTCCGCAAGCCTCCCTCCGTTGGTTTCCCGGAGCCTGTCGATCATATCTTCATTGGCCTCGAAGGTTGCATGGGCTCCCATCTCCCCTGCCTTCTTCAGGCGGAAGGGAATGGTGTCAGCCGCCGCGACGAACCCCGCCCCTAAGCTCCTTGCCAGGGCGATATGAAGCAGTCCGGATATGCCGCTGCCCAGGACCAGGACAGAATCGCCCGGTCTCAATCCTGCGTTTCTCTGGCCCCTAAGGACGCAGGCCAAAGGCTCCATGAAGGAGGCCTCCTCGAAGCTCACCTTGCCTGAGAAGGCGAATACTCCCCTGTCTACGTTGATGGCCGGCACCCTGAGATATTCTGCAAAGCCCCCTGGTTCAAAATGGGTACCCCTCAAAAGGGTATCGCATACCGTGTGGTGGCCCCTGAGGCAATAGTGGCAGGTGTTGCACGGCACGTGATGGGTTGCTGCCACCCGGTCCCCTGCCTTGAACTCCTTTACCCCATCGCCCGCAGAAACCACTTCCCCGGATACCTCGTGGCCCAGCACCAGGGGCACCTTATCCCGCCTGTACCATTCCATCACGTCGCTGCCGCAAATACCGCTGGCCACAACCTTCATCAGTATTTCACCCGGGCCAATGTTAGGGACCTTCATCTCTTCGAGGCGCACATCACGATTACTGTAATACATGGCGACTCTCATCATCTTGTCACGGCCCATCTTTCTCCCTTTTCTCTCAGGATCCTGTCGGCCCTTCACCCAGAACTTACTCTTCCGACCCGCGCTGCCTTGATTTCCTTCCCTGGGGAGGCAGTGTCTGCGTCCCCGACCTGCACTCCGTTTCGGGGCGTGCCTCGTCCTCCTTGCAGGCCCCCTGGATGGAACCTACCGGCCTTTGGCCTACTCCTGTTTTAGGCCCTCATAGACCTCCCGTGCCTGCCTTGGGGTGGCCTTATCATGAATTATCGCGTTAAGCGCCCTCATCATTGCCAGGGGATGAGGATTCTGCCATACATTGCGGCCAAGGTTGACTCCGATCGCTCCCCTTTGCATGCCGTCATGGACGAACTCGAACACCTCAAGCTCAGTCTCACACTTCGGCCCTCCGGCTATGACTACGGGCACCGGACAGCCATTGGTCACCTTATCAAAGTCCTCGGGGGCATAGTAGGTCTTCACTATCTTTGCACCGAGTTCAGCCGCGATGCGGCTCGCCAGGGCAAGGTAACGCGCCGTTCTCTTTTCCAGTTCCTTACCCACGGCTGTAACCGCCATAACAGGGATGCCGTAGTCTTCACACTCGTTCACAAGAAGGGCCAGGTTTTCAAGGGTTTCCTTTTCGTAATCGCTCCCCACGAAAACAGAAACCCCTACGGCCGCGGCATTCAAGCGTATGATCTCCTCAATAGAAGTGGTCAGCACCTCATTTGAAAGATCCTTTCCCACCACACTTGTCCCGCCTGATACCCTGAGTATGATGGGGGTATCCGTATCAGGATCTACGGCCGACCGGAGCACCCCCCTCGTGACGAACAACCCGTCTGCGTAAGGGAGGAGTTCCTTGATCGTCTCCCCTGGCCTCTCCAAGCACCTTGTGGGGCCTTGGAAGTACCCGTGATCGATGGGGAGGAACTGGCAACGGCCATCCGGACCTATCAGCCTGGACAGCCGATTCCTCATGCCCCATCCCATGTTTTCGGCCCCCTTTATATTCTTTGCCCCTCTGGAGGCGCTCTCAGGCGGCATCTCCGAAAGGCCCCTGGCTTCCAAGATTTTCTCCGCATCAGCCATTGTCCTAACCTCCTTTAGTGCACCCAAGGGTTATTTCATGTCTTCTGCCATCCGCACGTTCCTTTTTAGAAGAACACCCTACCACTGTCAAGCGGCAATTGGTAAGCCCGGCATTCGGCAGGCCCTGCTTGCCTCGAGAAAGCACCCTGATGATGCCCTCCCCATGGATGTTTTCTCCCTGACCATAAAAAGACCTCCCAGGGGGCTCAACCGACTCCTCCAGGAGTTAACTCTTTTGCAAAAACCTTACCGGACATCACTGGAAAGACCTTGAAGATTCTCTCACAATAGGGTACTAATCCCCATGGCCCCGGTAGGGTAATGGAGGAGGGGCTCACGGTAATCCCGATACTCCGGACTGAAACAGGGAAATGGACGAACGGGAACTAGAACGAGGATATGCGAACTTCCACAGGGGGCTTAACCATATCCTCAGGCTCAGGGACGTCAAGGCCTTCAAGGCCCATATAGCCCGTCACCCCGCACAGGCCGGGAGATTGTCCCATTGCCTCGGTCTCAGCGATGAGCTGGCAGAGATCGAGATGTACAAGGCCATACTCCATCGCTCTGCTTTGAAAGACATACACGGCGAAGCAGGGGCCTGGCTTGAGGAGAGGGGGATTAAGCCGCCCGCGGCGAGGATGATGAAATCGGGGTCACGTAAGAGACGCGGGAGGCCACGGAGGAGACAGGATGGTAAGGGATGAGGGGATTCCCCCCTGCATGATCTACATTGACAAGGATGGTCGGTGGTACTACGAAGGGGCCGAGATAATACGCAGGGAAATCGTCCTCCACTTCTACCGGCACATGGAACTTAACTCAAGGGGCAGGATCATCATCAACTGGAAAGGGCAACGCTGCTACGTTGATGTGGAAGACACCCCATTTGTGGTGCAGAGAACAGCCCGCGTGGTGGAGGAAGGATGGAGGCAGCCCCGCTACGTCATATACTTGAACGATGGGACCATGGAAGAGCTTGCCCCGGAGTCTCTCAGGGTGGGGAAAGACAACGTTCTCTATTGCAGGGTCAAGAAGGGGAGGTTCCCCGCCCGTTTCAGCCGGCCGGCCTATTACCAGATCTGTGAGTTCATTGAAGAGCAGGAAGGCGCCTTCTTTCTGCCCTTTAAGGGCAAAAAACACGAGATCCGGATCAAGGATGCCTAGGGCATGCCTGTCCCGGGGATGAGCTAACCTTGATCCATCGGAACCAGGACCTCTATTTCGGCCCTTTCCCTGAGGTTGGCCAGCCAGTCCTGGAAGACCTCCTGCTGTTTTCCTTGTATCAGAGTCTGCCTGTATGTCTCTTTTTCCTCTTCATACTTGTCTTTGTCTATGCCCTTCTTCCCCTCCCATCTGATGACAAAGATCCCTCTCGGGCTTTCAAATACGTCTTCGGGGTAGCGTCTGTTCTCGTCGAGGCCGAAGATGACTTCGACAAACTTCGGATCGTACCCAACTTCCGGGACAACCACCCTCCTCGTAACAAAACCCGTGTCTTTGGGTTTCAAGTTGTTCTCCTTCAACAGGGACTCCCAGTCTTGGCCTGCCTTGAGTCTCTCCAGGTATTCTTCCGCCCTTTTCTTGGCCTCTAACCTGGCCAGGTGAAGGCGGAAATCCTCCTTTATCTTTTCTTCCACTTCTTCCAGTTGGGGGAGATAGGAGGGTTTCTTATCCGATACCTGGATAATGTAGAACGTACCTCCCGATTCAACAACCTCGGTGACGTCACCCTTTTGGAAGGCAAAGAGGGTCTCCTTGAGCCTTTGATCATCCCCTATGTCGGGTATGGGTTCGTTCAGGGCGAAATAGTCGCTTTGCTTCACACTTACATCATTTTCCCTTGCGTATTCCTCGAGGTCCACATCATAAGGCATCTGATCAACGAGGGACAGGGCCTTCTCATGGGCAAGGTCCATGGAGGTTATGTTCGTCAGTTCATCCCTGATCTGTTTTTTTACTTCATCAAGACCCTTTGTCCTGGCCTCTTTGATGTCTTCCACCTTGATGATATGATACCCGAAGCTCGTCTTTACAAGATCGCTTATTTCGCCCTTCTTCAGTTTGAAGACCGCCTCATCAAAGGCCTTTACCATTTGTCCCTTTGAGAAGTAGCCAAGGTCTCCGCCCTTGTCTTTTGTGGGCCCCTCGGAATATTCCTTGGCGAGGCTGGCGAAGTCCTCTCCCGCCTTTGCCTTCTCCAGGACTGCTCTGGCCCTTCCCTTGACCTCCCTTTCCTTTTCCTCCATGGCATCGGGTGAGAGCCTGAACAGGATGTGTCTTGCTTTCACCTGCTTTTCTTCCTTGAACCTCTCTATGTTCTCTTCGTAGTAGTCCCTTATTTGCTGTTCCGTAATCTTGACCTGTTCTTTGAAGGCAGAGGGGTCTATTGGAATGTAAGTGATTCGTATCTTCTCCGGGATGCGATAGTCCTCCCGGTTTTCGCCAAAGTACTTCTTCATCTCCTCGGGTTGTATCTCGACGGCACCCTTGTAATCCTCCGGCTTGAACTGGAGCAGATTCACCTTTACCATTTCATTTGAATAGGTGTAGTAATCCAGAATTTCTTTCTCAGTTACCAGGGTGAAGCTTGTCAAGAATTGGCTTATCTTCTCCCGGAGTAACTGGCGGGAGATTTCCGCCTCGAAGTCCTCGGGCTCCATCCTGTTCTGCTGGAGGAGGAGGCGGTACCTTGATTCGTCAAACCTTCCCTGGAACTGAAAAGCCGGATAGGAGAGGATCCTCTCCTGGATCTCCTTTTCCGTGACATCCAGACCTATCCTCTTGGCTTCCTGGCTGATCAGTTTTTCATCAATGAGCTTGTCGAGGGCCCTTCTTTTCAGGTTGAAGGCCTTTATCAGGTTATCACTCCATACCTCGCCATAATCCCTTTGTAGGGCCTGAAGGAGGTTTCTGTAAGTCTTATCGTATTCCAGGCCCCCGATGACCTCTCCATTGACGTTGGCGACTTTTATCCCCTCCCGGGCCCTGAAGGAATACCCAAAATAGAAGATGAAGACCACTGCGATGATGCCTATCAGGAACTTGATAATCCAGGACTTGGCATGTTTTCGCATCAGACTCAAAAGCATGAACGATACCTCCTGAGAGCTTGTATCTGGCCTGGTCGCCGATGTGTTACAAGAGACAACGGGTCATGCTGGCAGAGACCCTATTGAGATTTGGAATGCTAACATGATAGGATATAGTTGTCTATTACAATTTTGTACTCATCTCCGGCAATTCCCCCTCTACCTGGTCCTTGTTCAGGAGCAGGAAGAACGAGCTCATGAGTTCGACACAGTAACGTCCGGTTAGGATTTTGCAAAATAGTTCCTGGTGCAGTCGGTTGTGTCCCCTGGGAGGTCTTTTTCAAAGGCTCAATCCAAATTCCTCCCAGACACGAACACCGACACCAAACACCTAATAGAAGTCGTCGGTAGCCCCAGGAGATCATCTTCACCGGAGCCTCGGTCTTTTGTGCCTGTGAGGCGATGACTATGAGGCTTATGGGGGCGTGAAAAAGGGTCAGAGCGAGTATTGAGCCTTTGAAAAAGACCTCCCAGGGGACACCTTTACGTGTTGTTGATCGAGCTTTTGGCAATCAAAGTCTCTATTTGCAAAATCCCAACCGGACATCTATGACTTCGACATGAAGTTGAGAATAGGAGGCATGGGGTGGCCCATATCGCACTTGGCATAGAAGCGCTCGCTGAGGGCGCCTGGAAGAAGTTGAAAGGATACAGGTTGGGTTTGCTTTCCAACCAGGCATCGGTGGATAGCCGATTCCGAGCATCCAAGCATGTCCTGTCAGATGTCCTCCCCGGGCACCCCAAGGCCCTCTTTGGCCCTCAGCACGGACACCAGGGCCGGGAGCAGGATAACATGCTGGAGACCGAGCACGGTCATGATCCTGGACTCGAAATCCCGATCTTCAGTCTCTATTCATCCGTCAGGGAGCCCACTGGGGAGATGCTCGACCTCCTTGATATACTGATTGTAGATCTTCAGGACGTTGGCACAAGGGTGTACACCTTTGCAGCCACGTTGCTCAATTGTCTCAGGGCGGCTTCGAGGGCCGGCAAAAGGGTGATCGTCCTTGATCGCCCCAACCCCCTGGGAGGCCAAATCCTGGAAGGAAATATCTTGAGGCCCGAACTCTATTCCTTTGTAGGCCCCTTCTCCCTTCCCATGCGCCACGGTTTGACCATGGGTGAAATGGCCAGCGTCTTCAACGGGGAATTGGAGATCGGGTGTGATCTGGAGGTCATCCCCATGAGGGGGTGGCGGAGATGGATGTTGTGGGAGGATACGGGCCTCAGGTGGATCATGCCTTCTCCCAACATGCCCCTTTGGGACACGGCTCAGGTATACCCCGGTCAAGTCATATGGGAAGGGACGAACCTCTCCGAAGGAAGGGGGACATGCCGCCCCTTTGAGATATTCGGTGCCCCCTATCTTGATACGAGGGCCGTGAAGAGAGGCTTGGAGGCGAAGGCCACGGCCGGCTGCTTTTTACAAGAGGTCTTCTTTCGCCCCACGTTCAACAAGTGGGCAGGGGAGCCCTGTTCAGGCTTCATGATTCACGTGCTTGACACAGGGGCCTACAATCCCTATTATACCGCTCTCTCTGTTCTCAGGGCGGTCATGGAAACCCACGGGGAACAATTCCAATGGAAAGATCCCCCTTACGAGTATGAGTTTGAGAAACTGCCCATAGACATGATACTGGGCGATCCAGATATTCGAATCGAGATCGAAAAGGGAACGCCTGTCTGTGTCCTGAGGCAAAGATGGGAAGATGACCTGAAGGATTACTCGGAGTGGCGCGCCTCCTATTTTCTCTACTGACCTTATGCCTCGGCCCTTACGGCCTTCTTTCAATTGCCGCCCATTGACCTGAGCAGGTTTTTGCCGATTTCGAGGTACTCCCTGCCCAATTTCTTTACGATCCACTGCCTGGAGTGGGGTGACTTCAGGGTGACGGCGAGTATTTCTCTAATAAGCCTCCTTTCTTTCTTGTTTATCATCAACAGGGCGCCGGTGTCATCCTGGAGCGCGATTTTAACTTCTTGGTTTTCATCCTTCTTGTTCATAACCTATTTTTTCTGCCCGCCGCTTATCCACTTGTCAATGGCCTCTTTATCAAACCTCCAGACCCGACCGATCCTAATCGCCGGTATCTTACCCTCCGCAGCATATTTGCAGATGGTTATTTCATGTAATTTGAGGTACTTTGCCAATTCTTTTGTTGTCATAATCTGTGGCATGGTAATCTCCTATATATATGTTTCTAAATCAATTATTTTTCCTTAAGAGCCTAACAATTATTTATAATACCCAAAACGTATAAAGTCAATAACAAACTGTTAATAGTAAACAAAAGTACCTTATCTTTGTAAATTTAATTTGTATTGTCTTTTTCCAAGTTTTATTCTAAGTAATTAAGGATAACTATAAGTCATGAAACGGAAAAATCTTGTCTTTTTGTTCTGTTGCCTCCTGATCCCTTCGGGTGTCACGGGCGGTGACGCCTTCAGGGTAAAGGCTGTGTACGATGGAGATACGATCCTCCTTGAAAGGGGTCAGAGGGTCAGGTATGCGGGTATTGATGCCCCGGAAATAGACCATGAAGGGGGTCAGGGTGAATTCATGGCAGAGGAGGCCAGGCAATTCAATGAAGCCCTCGTGAGGGGCACAACCGTCAGGATTGAACTGGACAGGGAGAAGAGGGATAGATACGGGCGTTTGCTTGCCTATGTCTATCTTGACAACGGGCACATGGTCAATGCCCTTATGGTGAAGAGAGGTTACGCCCACGTTCTTCCGAAGAGGCCAAACCTTAAGC
>JAFDHO010000121.1 GCA_019308745.1 Deltaproteobacteria bacterium | reverse complement strand
AAAGTACTCATTTCTGTCATTCCTGCGAAAGCAGGAATCCAGTAATTTCAAAGGCTTCTGGATGCTGGATCAAGTCCAGCATGACGGTTTTGAGACTTTTTACGAGTTCATCAAAGTTGATCATCTAAACGAACGCACAGTTGCAGCTCAAGGTTTGTACTGAGTATCTTCCGGGCATGGATGTGCTCTATGCCGTGGCGACGCTATTTGGTCATAGAATAATTGCCTGTCTTATTGTTTTCATCAAGCAAAAATCATGCTATACCCTTTTCGCTCAGGCAAAGGCCGTCATGACCTCAAAAGCCCATGGATTTTATGAGAAATGGGGAAAGGAGTCCAGCAATATGTCACATTACAAAAGAATCACAAGTGAAGTAACTATCCGGTTTCGTGATCTGGATGCCATGAGGCATGTAAACAATGCCGTCTACTTCACCTATTTCGAAGAAGGAAGGAAGAACTTCCTGGTACAGGTCCTGGGGGGCGATGGTGTGGAAAAGGTTCCCTTTATCCTGGCCTATCAGAGGTGTAACTACATCAGGCCCATACGGCTTGGAGACAAAGTGAACTTAGTAACCTGGATAGGCGAGATAGGAAGAAAGAAGTTTGAGTTCAAGTATCGGCTCCTGAGCAGGGATGATGACTCCGTAATATATGCAGAAGGTGACTCACTCATGGTCATGTATGATTATGTCAAGGAAAGGACCATGGAAATACCTAAACATTACCTTGAGAAGATCCAGGAGTACCAGGAAATGGGGACAGGCCAAGAGGATTGAGGGGGGTCCTGGGGAAGTCTTCGCTCAGCTTGAATAGCCTTCCTGATGATCTCTGGGATTCCTTATTCCATAGTCTCTTATCTTGTAATAGAGGGCCTTGTAGCTGATTTGGAGTAATTTGGCTGCTTCTCTTTTGTTCCAGCCCGCGAGGTTGAGTGCATGACTGATGGCCTGCCTTTCGATGTCCCTTGTCGCCTCTGCCTTCAGCTCCTTCAGGGGCATAAGGCCGTTGTCCTCCGGGGATTCTTGAGCGTGCTCTGCATCCCTCTCACGGGAGAAGGGCAATTCCGGGGGAATCGGTTTGTGGTCGGCCCTCATATTAGTGAGGAATTCCTTGACAAGCAGATCAGGACCGAGTCCGAGGATCAACCTGAGGATGCTGCTGTGAAGTTCTCTGACGTTTCCAGGCCAGTGGTAGGCCATGAACAGCCTTTCAAGCGTGCTGTCCCATTTGAAATGACATTCCATGCCGTAGTCCCGCTCAAATTTCCCTATGAAGTGCTCGATCAATAGAGGGATGTCGCTCCTGCGTTCCCGTAGAGGCGGGGTCTCTATCCTTATGATGTTCAGGCGATAGTAAAGGTCTTCCCTGAAAAGGCCCTCTCTTATGTCTGCTTCGAGGTCATGGTTGGTGGAGGAGATGACCCAGGCATCCACCTTGACATCCTCGGTACCGCCAAGACGGGTGAATTCGCCGCTTTGAAGGACATGGAGGAGCTTGGATTGAAGGGAGAGGGGCATATCACCGATTTCATCGAGAAAGATCACGCCCTCAGAGGCGAGTTCGAACTTGCCCGGTTTTCCCCTATCGGCTCCTGTAAAGGCACCTCGTTCGTACCCGAAGAGTTCGCTTTCAAGGAGGGTCAGAGGCAAGGCAGCGCAATTGACCTTCACGAACCGCTTGCCTCGCCTGGGTGATGAGGCATGCAGGAGCCTGGCCACGATCTCTTTTCCGGTGCCGGTTTCTCCTTGCAAGAGGACGCTCAACCCGGAATCAGATACCAATGAAACGAGTTCCCTTATCTTTTCTATCCTAGGGTGTTGTCCGATAAGGTAGTTTTTCATAATATAATAAATTCTTTCATACTTTCCTTTAATTGTCAATGAAAACTAGCGGTTAAACTAATGAAGACAAAAAATAGGAGATATGCTGGCCGCCCTCGAGGGGAGATTGGACAGGCATTTGGACAGGAGGTCCTTCGTGACGCTCAGGGCCTCTTGTTGTTTGTGGCATGTCAGGGCGGGATGTGTTGGGAGGTCAGGCGCGTGATCCCGGATTTGTTTTCTGGGAGCCGGGGATGATGCCTATTTGATGGAATCTCCCGGCGCAGTGTCCCGTACCTCTTCTGATGCGTTTCTCGAAGGTGAGGTCTTCCTCCTGTCCTTGCCGCATCTCCTTTCCGGGATGTGAGCCTTGTAGGAGAAACATCTCCTTTCGATGCCCGATCTCTTCTCATGGCTTTTCGATGGGAAGCCAGTTCCTCCAAAGAATTCCGTCATCATACCCTTTCCCGTCAGAAGGCTGGGGAGTTCTGGGGGGCTTTTTCATTCCGGGACCCTTGAAAAACTGTCTGGCAGGAATCACGGCCTTTCTGTCCTGGGCAGGCAAACTCTGTGCCACGTCCGGATCAGATTCCAGTTTTCCTGTTTGCAGTAATAACCGGTGGATATCAAGGGGTTACTTTTAAGGTTTCGTTCCCCGGTTCGTTGCTCCAATGAAGAGGAGTATTGAATTGCCATGGAAACATGTAAACTGTTGCCATGGTCTGGCAAAAGTTTACACACCTTGAAGGATTCCTGCTCTCATGAGGAGAAGGGGCTGGGTTGACGGCGGGCGCTGTTCAAGACCCGTAAGCTCCGCGTCATACCCTCGCCGGTCGAGAAACTCACGGCTTGAGATCGTATTCTTCAATCCTGTTAAGGAGGGTCTTGTAGCTCACCTTGAGCCGTTGGGCTGCCTTCTTCCTATTCCATTCCGTTGAGCGAAGGGCCTTGAGGATCATTTCTTTCTCTGCTTCGGAGACATAGGCCTTGGTAATCTTTTTGAGAGATAAGGATTTGTCCGTAAGGAATTGCTTCAATCTCTCTTCGGGCCACCTCCACGGGCGCGCGATCGAATCTTGAGGGAGATGCACTTCTCTGCTCCTGTCATGCCCGTTGCCTTGGAGCTCGGAAAAGACGAAGTTCCAACTCTTCAACACGATTGCCCGCCGAATGATATTTTCAAGTTCCCTGACATTGCCCGGCCAATGATAGTCAGTCAAGAAAGCTTTCACCTCGGGGGGCATTTCTATGACGTCCTTGTTGAGCTCAAAGCTGTACTTGTTCAGGAAATAATGGATAAGGAGGGGGATATCGACCCTCCGTTCCCTGAGGGGCGAGACACCGATGTGAAACATGTTCAGCCTGTAGTAGAGATCTTTCCTGAAGGTCCCTTCCCGCAACATTCGGCTGAGGTCAGCATTGGTGGCCGCTATTACCCTTATGTCAAGGGCTCTGTCATGGGTCCCTCCCAGCCTTGAAAAGGCCTTATCTTCAAGGATTTGCAAGAATTTTGCCTGTAGCGAAACGGACAGGGCGCCGATTTCGTCTATGAAGAGTGTCCCCTTGTGGGCCAGCTCTATTCTGCCGGGCTTGTTCCTGTGGGCTCCCGTAAAGGCCCCTTTCTGAAAGCCGAATACCTCGCTCTCCAGGAGGTCACTGGGCAACGCCGTACAGTTGATTTTTACTATGGGGCCTTTCTTCCTGGTGGAGTTGAAATGGACGGATCGGGCAATGAGTTCCTTTCCAGTTCCTGTCTCGCCCGTTATGAGCACGGTTATATCTTTGTCGGATACGGCACTGATCTTTCTTCTTATCTCCAGGATTTCCTTGCTTCGACCAATCAAGATCGGTACCTCATGGTTATTGTCCTGTTCCTTTTCTCTCAAGGCCTGGTACAGTTTCTTTTGGAGCTCCTTGAGGCCGAGGTCAGGTTCGATGAAGCAGATCCCTTCAAAGGGTGAAGGGTCGCACTCTCCCAACTCGGCAAAGTCATTCTTGTATTTGGTGAAAGTAATGATGGGCAGTGAGGGTCCGAGGATCTTCAAAAGGTGGACGCATTTTAACCACGTTTCAGGATCCATTGATTCTCCGATGATGGCCAAATCAGGATTATGGGTGCTGACTTCGCGTATTGAAATGGTGGACGCGAGAGTGTGGTATTCTTTGATTCCCAGACCACGCAGCCGGCCAGCCAGGTCTGCGGACGCTGCCGGGTCTTGTTCGATGATTACGATATTGGGGGCACGTTTCATCGGTCTCGAAGGTCCTCTACACCACCGTTCAAAGTAGAAGCCATGAGATCAAGCCGCAGCAGGCCCCAAGCAAGCCAGGTCATTGATAGAGGGCCTCAAAGATGGCCTTGCTGAGTTCTTGAATTCCGCAGGGCTTGGTAATATATCCCTTGATCAAGTCTCTTGCACTTGCGTCCATCCCATCGGGGCCTGACATCTCATAACCCGAAAGCACAATAATCTTCGCGTGGGGGTCTGTCCTTTTGACTTCGTTGATCCATGTGCTGCCATCCATATCAGGCATACTTCTGTCAATGAGCACAAGCTCCGGGGATATCCTGTCGTAATCCCGCAGGGCCACATAGGGCCTTTCCATGGGGACTGGCTCATATCCCAGGCTCCTCACCAGGCTCGTGATCGCCTGAAGGGTAGGGAGTTCGTCATCAATGATAAGGATCCGTTGCCCTCTGCCGAAGAGGATTTCGTTTTTTTCATCCTCCCTTTCTTCTATTTTCTCGGGGGGGGCGACCAAGGGTAATTCTATTGTAAATGAGGTTCCCAAACCGGGTTTTGACTTCGCGGAGATGGACCCGTTGTGTTGCTTGATAATGCCGTGGGAAGTTGACAATCCCAGGCCTGTCCCTTTCCCTATTTCCTTGAGGGTGAAAAAGGGGTCAAAGATTTTTCCCAGGGTCTCCTCTTCCATACCACTGCCCGTATCTGCAACCACCGCAACTGCCTTTTTCCCGCTCTTCCTGGCAGTTATCTTCAATTCCCCCCCCTCCGGCATGGCATCCCTTGCGTTGGTGTATAGGTTCATGAAGACCTGACTGAGAAGGGTCTTGTTACCCTCGACATAGACATCGTTCTCAAGCTCCAGAAGGATCTTGATGTTCTTATTAAAGACCCTCTTTATGATTTCGTAGGTTTCAGTGATGATCTGGGAGAGGTCCACCTTGGTTAGTTCGTAATTTACGTCATGCTTGGAGAATTGCAGAAGATTGTTGACGAGGTCCGCTCCCTTCTTGACAGACTCATGAACGTTCTTGGTGAGATCGAGTAACCGGGGTTCATCGGGATGGGTCATTTCAAGGTATTCGATGTTCCCTGATATGGCCTGCAAGAGGTTCCTGAAGTTGTGGGCGATACCCCCGGCAAAGGCCCCGATTGATTCCATCTTCTGAGATTGAAAAAGCTGCTCCTGAAGGGCCTTCTGCTCCTCATCGGCCATTCTCTTAGCAGTGACATCATCATAGATGGTGACGAGCTCACCGGAGGGTAATCCGTAGACATGGTAGTCCCGGTAAGACATCCTTCCATTATCGCTCTTTACAACGATGCTGCGCCTCTCGGGTCTTCCCTTCTGGTTGACCCTGCGAAGGATTTCCAAGACCTGCTCGTTGGGTTCCGCTAAATGGGGCCGAGCTTCACTCATGCCTCGGCCGGTCTCCCCCGACAGTTTCAATCCCTCCATTTCCAAGGCGGCCCTGTTCATATCCAGTACAACGAAATGCGTTCCTTCTGAAACAGGTCCGTAGACGACCACGCCACTTCGCATGTTGTCGAAAACGGCTCTGAACCTTGTCTCGCTTTCACGAAGCCTTTTCTCTGTTTCCTTAAGGGCGGTGGTCCTTGTTTCAACAAGCCTCTCCAGGTTCCTGTAGAGCATGGCATTCTCGATGGCAACGGCCGCCGGTCCGCTCAGGGTGGTGAGAAGGGAGAGATCTTCTCTTCTGAAACCATAGGCCACCTCAAGGGAGTCCACGTAAATCACACCCCGGACCTGTGATCTGCTGATCAGCGGAACGCACATGACCGACCGGATTCTCAGGGAGCTAATGCTCTCTGAAAGGTCTTTCCTGTCCTGAGCCATGGTGTCAAGGATCATCACAGGACGACCCGTGCGAATGACCCGGTCCACGATCTTCCTGCTGTAGGGAACTCCCTGATGGCGACCCTTGTTCTTGATCCTGGATATGGTTTTCAATACCTTTCCTGTTTCATGGTCTCTTAACAGGATCACTCCTCGATCAATCCTTTTCAGGAGGTCGAATATATGATCCAGGATTCTTTCCAGCGTGTCGTTGATATCCAAGGTCTGCATCAGCACCTGGGACACCTTGTAGACCAATTCAAGATATCGGGGGGGTGAGACTATGTGATCTTCTCCGGGGAATTGCGTCTCCAGCGTATCCTGCGTGGGTTCCGCGGGCTCCTGGATAAAAAGGAATCTGCCCGGCCACATCTTGCCAAGGGAGAAAAATGTGTTACCGATAGATATAGGCGTTCCTTCTTTGACCTCAATTCTTCGCCCGGCCTCTATCCTATTTCCGTTGACAAATGTCCCGTTCCTGCTGGAGAGGTCCTGGATGAACAGGGTTCCGTTCTCTTTGATGATTCGGATATGTTCTCGCGAGACGGAACTATCACCCAATTGGATGTGATTGCGCGGGCTACGGCCCACTAATGTGACGCCATCCTTGATTTCATAGGTCCGCCCTCTTTCTTCCCCGTTGAGCAGATAGAGCTTCATTGGGGTCCATACTCCTTTCGGGATGATCTCAGCAGGTCGTCTATGTGCCTCTTGAGTTCCACAATCGTAACAGGTTTCGAAAGGACACGATCTGCGTTTTTCTCGATGGCAAGGGACTCTGATTCTTGCCCGAAACCCGTCATGGCAATCACGGGTATCTTGGGGTCCCTTTCTTTTGCGGCTGTCAGGACCCCTGCACCGCTGACATAGGGCATGACTATGTCCGTTATGACAAGATCATAGCCGCCCTCTTTGACCTTCTTCAGCCCTTCCATACCATCCTTGGCGGTGATGACCCTGAAGCCGGCGTGCAAGAGGTGTTTTACGATTATGGAGAGGACGCCCTGTTCGTCTTCAACCACCAAGATTGTTTTGCCCTTATTGGTCTCCATAGGACAGGATACCGGAAGCCTACCTTCGTCTCCTCATTCTGGATCACTGTGAATTTACAATCAGCTATTCATTCCAAGCTTTATGATATATAAACAAATATACTTAATTTAATAATTTATCATACAACTTAACATAATTAAAGTCAAATAGAAACTCGTGGCCTAATGGCGATGCCATGATTCATCTTCCAGTTCAAGGCCCTTTGAACGGGATGGAACCCGAGAGCCGTGATTTGGGAAGTGCCCCTCGTACAGGCGGATCAACAGCTCACAGGGTTTGGCAGGCCTCCTCGTAGGCGGGGTTGACCCGTAATCCCGGCAACTTGGGAGCAATTGCCTCAAATGGGGGCCCGTGCCCGGAGCGAACGAACAGAGGCTTCCAGCAGGCAATATCCCCAGTAATCGCCTATATTTAGCAATAGAACACGGGAGCGGCTCCAGGGACCGGGTCGCTGGGAATCAGGAGGGCAGGATTGGTCGCACCGTCAAAAAGGGCGGGCATGTGTTGGTCTGGAGTGAGGGAATGGCAGGTTAGACTTCTTTCTTGATCTGACCCCTGAGGTTATCCACGGTCTTCCCCTTGCAAGAGTTATCAAGCATGGTGATCTCTTCCATCTTGCCGTCGGACCTCCTGAGGTAGTACTTTCGGGGGTCTTCAAGGATAGGGAAATACTCTCCATCGAGGTCCTGATAGAGGTCCACTCGCATGAGTCCGTCCTGGGGGTCGTCCGCCCCTACTATGCCCAGGAGGCCATTCTTGCTCACGACCTTGTAAGCCCCGTCTTTCTTCTTGTACCCGACAAGGTTGCACGCGAAATGCCGGATATACACATCCGCGTCAAAGGGATAGAGTTCTCCTTTTACTTGCTCAAAGACCTCGTCTCCGCTGAAGACAATGCTCTTTCCCGAGGTAAGCACCGGGTTCAGGGCCGTGATGTTGTCAGGATTGTGGGTGAGGAGGAGCTTGGCAATAGAGGCGTTTGCTATGTCAGGGTAGTCCGTATGCACGATGCTGTCTTTTCTTGCCACGTCATGAATGACGATGGCATCCTTGTAGGCTGCCATGGCCCTCTCATAGCGTTCCCTGCTCCAGGTCCTCTCGATGAAGTCGTTGATATCTCCAAAAATGATCGAGTTTCTCTCGAACTCCTCCCGGCCTATGGAATCAAATCTCTGGGGCCGGTATTCTTCGCAAAGCTCCTTCCAGAGGGAAGGCTTGTAGACCGTGTCCGCACTGTAGACGACGCTGGTACTGGATGTCATGAACTTAAATGCAATGGTCGGTACGCCGTGCCAGGCCGAGGACTTGATTGCCCTGACAGTCAGCCCTGCCTCGTCATCACGGTAAGTATGTTGGTCCTCTTCGTAGAAGACTCTGGAGGAGAAGGGATAATAGCTTGCAGGCTCGACCCACTCGCCGGACTCATCGTCTTTGAAAAGTAACCGGGGCCGATTCGCTTTCGGGTTGATGAAGATCTTGGCCTTATCGGGCCCTATCCTGTTTCCTTTCCGATCTTCAACCTGGTATCTAAAGCTGCCGTCACCGTTGCCCTTCAGGTTGATGATGTACTTGCTCCGGGGACCGACATTGATTTCTTCCACGAGGTCAGGGTAGGGGATATCGATGATGCGTTTTGAATCCGGGGAAAGGGACCTTTCGATCGCGCCCTTGGAGTTCTTGGCAAACTCTTCCAGGATCACTTCCGACGAGATGAGCCTTAGCTTTCTTTTGACAAAGGGGTTATAGTATGAAAAGAGGACAATGTCAGTGAACCATCTCTTGTGATCTTCATGGGAATGGGATGCAAAGATGCCTTTGATCCTTGCAAGCCCTTTGTATCCCAGGAAAGGGAATACGGGTGCCCCGCACTCCAGGAGATAGGAACAATCGTTCGCCGTGATCATGTACGCACTGCTCTCCCCCATCAGGGAAAAGGGGCTCGTGTTTCCGATAACGTCCAGGCGTATGTCATGTCTCATGATCTAATAATGGGTCCTGAAACAATATCTGACTCAGATAATATGATAATCTAATAATAATATGATATCCGATGCCATATTTCAACCTGAAAGGCTGCGGCCCTGCAGTGAGGGAAACACAGGCGCATTATTAGTCTTACCTCAACCCCATGTTAACTAAAGCCGTTCTTGCGAGGGACGGTGGACGGAAGAGGCCGAGGCTTGGTCTTTGGAAGACACTGTGTCTCTATTCTGCCTTCTTGCCATTGGTCCCGTGCCATTGCTGATGACTGGAGCTATTCTGGAGGATTATTAGAAGGGCTTTACATTGTAAGTAGTAATGGGCTGGTGAATGCCTTTGACCTTGAATTGGCCGACCATTTCAGCATCAACGATCCTTTTTACCCGACTGTAGGTCCTCTGGCTGATCAAGATCTGCCCTGCCTTGGCCAAGGACTCAAGACGGGCCGCCACGTTCACCTGTTTCCCGATCACCGTATAGTCCTTGTGTATATCGGAACCTATGTTGCCGACAGTCATATAACCCGTGTTGATCCCTATTCCGACGCCCAGAACATGGCCATATTGGAGCCATTCAGGCCCCAGGCTGTGCGCCTTTCTTTGCATTTCTATGGCCATCCTGACGGCCCGCTGGGCATGGTCGGCCATGGGCACCGGATCGCCAAAAAAGATGAGCATGCCGTCTCCGATGATTTTGTTCAGGGTTCCCTCGAAGCGGTGGGTCAGCTTGATCATCTCAGACAGGAAACCGTTCAAAAGAGGAAAGACTTCCTCGGGCTCCAGGGTATCCGTGAGTCGGGAGAAATCTCTGATATCTGCAAAGAGAACCGTCATCATCTTTCGCTGCGGTTCATCGCCCAACTTATCTCCGGTCGTAAGGATCCTGTCAGCGAGCTTGGGTGGGAGGTAACGTCTTAGTTCATTATAGCGCTCCAGCTCACTGACCTGTCTTTTTACCTTTGCTTCCAAATCCTTGTTGAAGTTCTTGAGTTCTTCCTGGGCCCGGCGAAGCTCTGAGGTCCTCTCCCGCACCTTCTGTTCCAAGGAGTCGGAGTAGTGCTCCACCCTTTTCTTTGCCTCGCGCAGCTCCCGGTTTGTTTGTTCCAGGGCCCTGTACGCCTCGTTTCTGGAATCGATGGTTTCTCTCAAACGGTCGATGGTCTCGATCAGGCCCTTGCCGGGCTCTTCCCATTTTGTTTCTTTCCTGGGAAGCCTTTTCAAACGGCCAAGAAAGGAATCTCTGTCATAGGTAATATCAAGGATGAAATAGGGGGCCTTGAAAATCTCGCCGGATTTGAACATGATCCTGTCCTGCACGGTGATGGTTTCACTTATCATAATCGCCCTGCGGTTGCCTCCTTCCGCAGGGGCGTCCGGCGCAGGCACGCGCCCGTACTTACCAAGGAAAAACTCTCGGCCGTTGACATATTCGGGTTGGAGCAGGATCTCCTTTCCGATGATCTTCCTCCGTCCGTTCCGTGGATTCCTTATGGTAAGATATCCCCTCTCCATCCTCGCTTGCAGCATGGCGTAGGCAAACTCTGGTTCTTGGTTGAATAGCTTCACTGGGTCGTAGGGATTCAGGGGTTGCTTTATAGTCGCAGGCCTGAGCCCCCAGATGCTCGGTATTGAGGAGAGAATCCCTCTTCTGTAGGGGTCTGTGATGTAATCCTTGTTCACATCAACGTCGTCGTAGTATTGGACCTTTATGACGGTCCTGAACTTCCCAATGGATTGTTCGTAATAGGGTGGTATTACGGTTTCAAATTCCTTGGTGTTGTTGAAATTCTTGTTGAAAAAGGACAGTCGCTTATAACCGTCACTGGGGCCCAGAAAGACCTTGACAAAGTAGTTGAAACGGCCCCAGGAACGCAGGCGAGCCGAAGAGGCCCCGCAATTGAAGTAGAAGTAGGGCTCGTCCACCATTTCCCGTGCCTTCCTGAATATCCTTTGAAAGGTCTCAAGGGACGTCCATTCATCCTCGTTCAGGAAGAAGTCTTCAGGATTTCCGTAACGTTCCGATGGATAGGGAGAGTCCTCAAAAAGGCCCTTGTAATGGCCCAGTTTGTTTTCCAGATAAGTCGCTATTATCTTGAAGTTACGGTTGCTGATGCACTCGGTTGGAGTCATTCTTGGTCCTTTTCGCAAAGGGTTTCCGGGCCACGCCAGTGAGCGGTCTCGAAAGGCCTTTGAGGTGGTTTTTCAAAGACGGCCTCCAAGATCTGGTGGAGGTATATGGATGTCTCCAGTACATTACTGCAACGGCCGTGCCAATCTCAAATCGCCTACCTGACGGGGGAGAAGGGCCCAGAGTCATTTCCATGTGCTGAATTTCTTGTGCACCATGCACAAATTTTTGTGCAAACCCGGGCGGTTCTTTCACCTTGACAACAATAGCGGGGAGTAATATAAGTGGGGGGTCACACAATCGGGACGTGGCGCAGTCTGGAAGCGCACCTGAATGGGGTTCAGGGGGTCCGGGGTTCAAATCCCCGCGTCCCGACCATTATTTAGGCAGGAAAATCAATTAGTTATCATCATTGACTTTCAAGAAAGGCTTTGTCAATGCTTTGTCAGGACTAGAAGCATTGTAAATATCTCTGTAGTCCTGATCATCAAATCTAAAATACCTCTCAAAAGCTCTATCCGTTGAATGTTGTGAAGCTAACCTGATCGCTTCAGGCGAATAGAGTTTACTCAATGCAATACAACTCGAATGTCGTGTACCCGCGTATAGCTCAATGTCATATATATCTAAGTTTGCACATGCTCTCTTCCACCATTTGTATAGCTTCTTTTTCCCAAAACGTGAGCCGTCCTTATTTCTGAAAAAATACATATTCTCGTCTAGTGCTGGCAATGACTTGATTAGTTTTATATCATCTTCAATCAAATAGACTTTTTTAGGTCTTTTGCTCTTCTCTACTTCTTTTGGAATCCTGATTGTCCAGGTGTTCTTGTCGATCCAGGAATATTTCATGTGTATTAAGATATGAGGTCTCAGCACTATATAAGTTGCTAACCATTTAATCGCCAGGTAAACATTAAATGGTGCAATCTTCTTTAGCTCATTGAGTATCTCAATTTGTTGCTCTTTTGTGATCGTCTTACGTGTGTTAAGCTCTATGTTTTTGTAACTGGGAAACTCTGGTGAAGTGATACGATGTTCTTTTTGTACCCAATTGAAAAACGTTTTGATTGTGCTTATATGATTCTTTTTTGACTTATCAGAGTAACCTTTCAGCGAATTTAAGAACAGTTGTAAATCAGTAAACGTTATTCTACGTATATCTTTATCACCTAGGTGCTAAGTCTCAGAATAAGTGACCCTGGAAGTCTGAGAAAAAGTGACCCTGAACAGGTGAACTAGCTGCCCATGAGAGTGGAATGGGCAGCCAGTTTTGAGCATACGGCTT
>JAFDHO010000372.1 GCA_019308745.1 Deltaproteobacteria bacterium | reverse complement strand
CCTTGCAGCATTGATGGCGGCGTGACACCCCGCAATGCCCCCGCCAAGGATCAATAGGTCCGTGGTGATTTCGTTCTCCTTGCCGTAGTTCACGGCATAGGGCCATTCAGGGGCAATGCTTTCAACAAATTGATCATAGAACGTCATAGCGACTCTTTCCCTCCCCTCTTTTTTCCTTTTGAGTCATACTTGGAGCAGAACAGACACACCAGCGATTCCTCATCCCGGGCACCTTGTCATCCAGGAGTTCACCGGAGAACCCTTCATCCCCACGCTGTCATCAATGGAGAGAATTTGTCTTTTGTGACTACGATGGCCTCCACCGGACAAAACACGGAGCACAAGTTACAGGCCTGGCAATCTTCGGGATAGCGTATCTCTGCCAGTCCCGAGTCTTCATTCATTCTGATAACATCCATCGGACATACATAGAAACACATCTTACAACCGTTGCAACCCTCAATACTCTCAATCGCCATATAGTCTAGCCTCCCTACTCCCTTCTCCTCTTTCCCAGGAATTCCATTTCCCCTGGAAAGCGATGGACATAGCGCTCCGCATAGCTCAACTCGGCCGGAGGCCTCCACTTCCTGGGGACCGGCACCTTTTTCACCTGCATAGTTCCATCTTTTCCCTTGCAAACATGGACCCATGCCAGAAAATTATCGTCGTCCCTAATTGGGTAGTCTTCCCTGTAGTGCATTCCCCGTCTCTCTTTCCTGAAAAGTGATGCCCGAAGCTTCATTTCCGCGTTCAGGACCATATTCCCCGTCTCATGCACAAGTCTGAGCTCATGTAGATCCTTGGCGTACATCTTGGGCACGCAGTGATCCCTGAGAAATTCTATGTTTGCCAGGGCTCCTTTGAGTCTGTCCTCCCTCTTGACATAAAGGATGTAATAGGGAAACATTGTCGCCTGTAGCATTTGGGTCACCCACCTTGGGCTGAACCCCTTATTTCTGGTAAGTGGTGAGAAGATCTCCCTTGCTTTGTCTTTGACCCAGCTTTCCCTAACTCTGGTCCTGGGGTTTTGCAGAGCATAATCGGCGGCTGCCTTCCCGGCCCTGAAGCCCTGGACGGCCGAGCCGGCAAATGAAAACCCTATTCCCGAGTATCTGCCTCCGCAGAGCATGGAGGAAAGGGCATCACCCGCGGCAAAGAGGCCTGGCATGTGGGTCCTGCACTGGGAATCTGCAGGCACGATGCCCTCGGCCTTGTGGACGGCCATACCTGTCGCAGCGCCACCCACCATTTCTTGGGGCCCGGGGTGCTCCCCCCTGTACTTGAAACCGGGGTAGGGACCCTGTGGCCCCCCCATTGGAGGGCTCATCACGATAGGAGCCCTGCCCTTATGCGCCTGAAAGTAGGGCTCCAGACTGAGCCCCCTTTTCTCCTCAGAGCTTGGCATCGCGGGCGGTCCTGTCTTGACAATCCCTGGTCCCCACTTGATATCGCCAATTCCCCAGGAATACCCGGGATGGGCTGCATTGGTCAAATGGGTGTCTGAGAATTCCTTTCCGCTTATGGCGAGCCCTGCCCGATATGCCATTCCGTCTCCGTCAAAGGTCATATTGGAGATAGGGAACCCGTGCGGTTTATAACCGCCTGCTCCCGCACACATTAGAACCGCCTTTGCATTGACGCATATGCACTCGGGCCTGTCGATGGAAAAACCTATAGCACCGACTGCCTTGCCCTCTTCAACCAGAAGATCTGTCAGCATGGTCCGCTCTATGGTCTTTATTTTATGCTTCTTGATCTGTTTGCGCAGTGCGTCCCCGAACTTGTCAGTTCCTATGGCCCCCCAATCAAGCAAATCTCTCCAGCGGGCCGCCGAATCCTGGATCAGCATATCCAGGTAGTCCCTGTTGTTCACGTAGCCCCCATTCATGGCCACGGCCCTGTGCCACTGCTCTTCACTGTGCCCTTCCTTTTCATCGAAGACGCAGAAGGTGTCCGCCCAGATAGACATACCGGAAAACCCCACCCACCCCTTGTCCACGATCAAAATCCTGGCCCCTCGTCTGGCTGCACTCACGGCCGCAAAAATCCCTGCGATACCTCCCCCTATGACCAGGACATCTGTCTCTGCTCTTATTACGTCTGCTTCTGTCACAACTCCAAACCCTATTCTTCCTTGTCGGGGCACTTGACCTGGGACCTGGGGATGAAGGGCATTGACTTTTCCCAGTGTACGCCCCACACATCAGGTCTGCCCTCCATGAACATCCGCTCGTGGGGGACCGGCAGTTTCCACAACCTTGCGGCATTCCCTCCCATAATCAAGTTGATTTCGTCCTGGGTCACCCAGTCTCTGATCTTGTGTATCTGGTGAATGGCCCAGCCCCACCAATCTATCTGGTACCCTGGTACAGGAGGAAAGC
>JAFDHO010000371.1 GCA_019308745.1 Deltaproteobacteria bacterium | reverse complement strand
ATAGGTCTTGCGGGTGAGAACAGGGTCTACTATGCGTCGATCGAGCACGAGAGGTCCAGTGCCAGTCGTTTGGGAGTGGGCGCCGTTATGGGGGACAAGGGGCTGAAGGCGATAGCCGTCCGCGGGACAAAAGATATCAGTGTTGCCAGGCCGGAAGAGTTCTTCCAGCTATGTAATGAAGTGTTGAAATACATACAGTATCGACAGGAGAATCCTGTCAAGGGAGTCCCTTTCGCCTTCGGTGCGTTGGGATTCCAGGAGATGGCGATCCATGACGAACAGTGGCACACCGCCAGTTTTGCCTGGGGAAATGCCCGCCACCGGAGAAAGGATTTCTGGACCAAGGAGGTTGAAGAGCAGTGGAGCAAGACCCAGGAGAATGCGGTGGAGCGGCTGATCAGCTGTCACAACTGTCCCATGAAATGCGGGGCGATCGTTACCTATCCGGCACTGGGTGTTCCGAGATACATGATGAAATGCTATTCCAAGCTCACCTATGTCATGGGGGCCATGGTAGATGATCTGGATTTCGGTTTCAAGATCGCCGGCCTCGCCCAGGAGTACGGTGTGGACGGGTATACCACGCCCCAGGTCATGGCCTTTGCCGTGGAGCTCTATGAGGCGGGCATTTTGACTGATCAGGACCTGCCCGAATTTCCACTCACCAACGATGAGAGGTTTTTTTACCTCCTTGAGAAGATCGTTCGGCGAGAAGGAATCGGAGATACCCTGGCTAAGGGGGTCTATTGGGCGGCCCGGGAAATCGGCAAGGGGGCAGAAGCCTATGACCATAACACGACAAAGAGACATGAGCAAATGGTCATCAAGCTAGGAACCCTGAATCCCATTTACTACCTCATGTATGCCACGGGCGAGAAGGGGAATATTACTCAAATCCAAGGGCAGGTCCCTCAAGCGCCTTTTCCTACCAAGGAGCTCAAAGAGGATTTTGTGAAGGATTGGATCCAGGTCCCTGATGGAGCCGGAGAAAAGTTTAGGCAGTTCATTTTGGAATGGGGAGAAGAGAACAAAAGGCTCCCGTTCTGGCCGTCCATTGATTTGATCTGCGACCTGGTTGACTGGCAGGAGACCATGCATTACCTGGACGATTCCCTTGGCCTGTGCACAGGCCTGTCATCATTTCCTCTGAAGCCTCCCTATCACATACACAATCTCCCCAAGTTTGTCTCCGCGGGGACAGGAATGGATGTGGACGAGGAAGGACTCTGGGAGATTGCCAGGAGGAACCGCAATCTGCTCAGGGCCATTAACGTGCAAAGAGGCCTGAGGAGGAAGGACGAAAAACCTCCCGAAGACCATTGGCGGAAGAGATTCCCCGAGCTGGAGGCCAAGCTCCTGGACGAGTACTACCGGTTCAAGGGCTGGAATAAGGAGGGTATCCCCACGAAGGAGAGCCTGGACAGGCTGGGCCTGGATTATGTGGCGGAAGACCTGGTTCGGAGGGGGATCCTGACGGACGGTGACCGTGCCCCTTCCAAAGAGGTCTCGGCATAGATGGGGAAGAAAGACACTAGGGAGGTGATTATCTCAAGTAGGAAAGAAGAAAGACGGAAGGGAAGCAGGAATGTAATTCACTTGCCTTCGCCAGGATGATCCGTAGGGAAGCACGGGGAGCTTCACTTGGCCTCGCGCTCCATCGCTCCTCGCGACCCCAAGCAATGGCCTTGGATTTCCTACTCCCATGAAAAAGTCCGCTGGTCTTTGCCCTGTTCATCAACGACAGACAAGGTTGGGGGGACGACATGGCCGGGATTTCTTCCTTGACACGGAAACAGGCCCACTATTATTTCTCCGTTATCGTTATGAGAATTCTGGACATCAGCATTCAACCCTGCCAAACCGGTTGGAGGTCCAATTCCTCTGTCAAGTGACACATAACAAAATGACCACCGCTTAACTGCCGATGAACGGGTGTCTGCTTGCGGCATGTTTCTTGGGCATATCGACAGCGCGGGTGGAAGTAGCAACCAGGCGGAGGATTGAGCGGACTGGGAACGTCCCCTTCCAGGATAATTTGCTTAGCACTGTAATCGGGATCCGGTACGGGTACCGCCGATATCAATGCTTCGGTATACGGGTGTCTTGGATTTGAGAACAATTGCTCCGTGTCAGCCAACTCCACGATTTTGCCCAGGTACATGACAGCCACCCGGCTGCTGATGTGTCTAACCACCGATAGGTCATGGGCGATAAATAGATATGTCAAGCCAAAATTCTTCTGTAGATCCTCAAGTAGATTAATTACCTGGGCCTGGATGGACACATCCAAGGCAGAAACCGGTTCGTCGGCCACGATCAGTCGGGGGCCGAGAGCAAGAGCCCGGGCGATCCCAATCCTCTGGCGCTGTCCGCCGCTGAACTCATGAGGATAGCGCTTCATATG
>JAFDHO010000370.1 GCA_019308745.1 Deltaproteobacteria bacterium | reverse complement strand
AGCGAACAAGGCAACAGAACCAGATGGAACAATAGAACCAATGAGACTAATTCAACCAATAAAACTAGTGAAACGGACCAGATTTTGAACCCTGAACCCTGAACTAATCACACCCATGAACCCAATGAGACCAAACAATTCCTGTCTTTCTCTGTGCCTCTGTGAGCTCGAGCGAAGGCCCGCAAGGCGGGGCAAGCGGGCGTGAGATAGGAAGTTATGCAGTTGAACCCTGAACCTTGAACTGTCCTAACGATCTCAACGATCTCAACCCTTTTAACCGTCCAACGGAAACGCTGACCATGGCTGCCCAGGCCAAAAAGAGGAAGGGATGGTTTGAGATAGCCATTTCTATTGATCCTATAGCCCATGAAGCCACGACAGCCTATTTGTTCGACATGGGATGCGAAGGGGTGGTCTTTGAAGATCACCCTGACCCGTGCTTGAGCGCCTATATGACCGCCGAATGCCTCTCAGAGAAAGACCTGGAGGCCCTGGGAAAATTTCTCGAGTCTCTCCAGGAAATCTTTCCTGAAATAGCTCCTCCGAAATTCCAGGTCAGAGAGGTGCCGGAGGAGGATTGGAGTCTTTACTGGCGGCAATTCTTCAAACCGGACCTGGTTACCCCTCAGCTCATGATCCTTCCTCCCTGGGAGGTCGTGCCAGGCCCCTTCGAGGGCATTGTCGTCAAAATCGATCCCGGTCCCGCCTTCGGCACGGGCCGCCATCCCACGACACGCCTGTGTCTCAAGGCCATGGAAAGGACTGCCCCCAAAGGACGATGGACCATGATCGACGTGGGCACGGGGAGCGGTATCCTTGCCATCTATGGTAAGATGCTGGGTGCTGAAAGGGTGCTTGCGATCGACACCGACCCGGAGGCCACGAGGTGGGCGCGGCGAAACATCCGGCTGAACGGCCTCGCCGGTTCCATAGCGGTCTCTTCCAAACCCCTTGAAGAATGGGAAGGGCCCTTTTCGATCCTCGTGGCCAACCTGACATTCGAGATCATCCTTGACCTGCTGCCCTTTTTCCCGCGTCTCCTTCCTTCCGGAGGCACGGCCATTCTTTCGGGAATCTTGGAAACCCAGGTCCGCGGGCTGCTCAATCACCTCAACCAGCACCAATTGGAACCTTGCACGATACTCAGAGAAGATGACTGGGCGTGCGTTATTGCCTTGAAGGGCGGTTCAACCCAAGGAAATGATTGATGGCCGGCCAGGATTCTGCAAACGCAGGCACTTGCCAGAGGCTTGATCAAGACCATGAGGCGCACAACCAAGTGCCCTAGGAACACTTCGGCTTTGCAAAATTCTAACCGGACATTACTGCAAGGAGATAAGGTTTGAGGCGTTTTTTCGTAAAGGTCCTCCCCGATGATGGAGGGCCCTGCATCATCGACGGCAAGGAGGCCAGACATATCATCAAGGTCCTGAGGATGGGCAAGGGCGACCGCGTTATCGTCATGGATCCCGCCGGGCAGCGGTACTATGGGGTGATCGAGTCCCTGGGCACACAATCGGTCGCCCTCAGGCTCGAGGGGCCGGCCCCCCGGCCCGAGCCCTCACCCATCGAGATCGAGCTCTGCCAGGCCCTCTTGAAATCCCAGGCCATGGACCTCCTTGTACAAAAGGCATCGGAAATCGGTGTTGACAAACTCGTTCCCTTTACTTCGGAGAGAACCGTTGTCAAGCTGGATCAGGAGAGATTCGGCCTCAAGAGGCGACACTGGCAGGAGATTGCACGCAACGCGGCCAAGCAGTGCGACAGGGCCTCCCCCATGGAAATTGCCCCCCTCCAGACCTTTCAAGACCTTGTTTTCGCAATGGGAGACATCCAAGGCCAGAAGGTAATCCTCTGGGAACAGGAGCCGGCCCGCGATCTCCGGGGCCTTCTCCGGTCCACCTCATCAGGCGGGAAGGTCATTGCCATTGTCGGTCCTGAAGGTGGGTTTTCCGGCAAGGAAGTTGAGATTGCCCGGGGATCAGGGTTTGTCCCGGCCTCCCTGGGTAGCCGCATCTTGAGGTCGGAAACAGCAGCCCTGGCCATATCCGCCATTTTGCAGTATGAATGGGGCGACCTTGGTGGTTAATAAATATCCGGTCTGTTTGGTCTGTTTCGATGGGCGAGAAAGGTTAAGACAAAGTGGCAATGGGCGATAGGCTATGGGCTATGGGGGCATGCGAGACACGGGCGAATGCATAACTTCCTATCTCACGCCCGTTTGTCCCGCTTTGCGGGCCTTCGCTCGAGCTCACAGAGGCACAGAGAAAGACAAGAATTGTTTGGTCTCATTGGGTTCATAGGTGTGATTAGTTCAGGGTTCAGGGTTCAAAATCTGGTCCGTTTCACTAGTTTTATTGGTTGAATTAGTCTCATTGGTTCTATTGTTCCATCTGGTTCTGTTGCCTTGTTCGCT
>JAFDHO010000369.1 GCA_019308745.1 Deltaproteobacteria bacterium | reverse complement strand
ATACGGTCTATCTCATCGATGAGCTTGTTGCCCTCCGCGTTGATCTTGCTCAAGTTGGAACCGGCATTTGCGGAGCTTGCCTGGGTTGCCAGCTCCTTCAGTCGAACGAGCATGCTGGCGATCTGGTCCATGGCTCCCTCGGCCACCTGAAGAAGGGCGGTCGCTTCTGAGACATTTCTACCCGCAGCCCTGTAGCTCGCGATGTCGGCCCTGAACTGCTGAGAAATAGAGAGACCGGCGGCATCATCCGCGGCCCGGTTTATCCTGTAGCCCGAAGAGAGCCTCTCAAGGGACTTTGACAATCCCGCATCCGCAATTCCCAACTGGCGATGGGCGTTGATTGCCGCAATGTTGTTTTGAATCCTTAATCCCATGGCTTATCCTCCTTGATCTTTATTGATTTGAATTGAAATTGGTCCCGGACAATGGGCCCTTCAGGCATCCGTGCCCCTGTTTTTGACATCACCTCCTTCCCGGCCCTATATCTTTCTGTTCCGGTGTATTTTATCGGAGGAGATGAGGAAAACTTTAGGCTTTCCTGGAAAGGAAGGTGTGTATCAGAGGCTAGCTGCAATTGAGAAGTTCCAAGTCAATGCATGCCATGGTCCAGTATCTCCTGGAGCTCTTTACGTATGAACTCGATCCTGCCCGATTCCTGATCTCCGCTCCATGCCCCAATCCTCTCGTGCAGGTAAGATTGAAGGTCCACGGGCAACATGCGGAGCAGTTTTCGGAGTTGGGAACTCATCCCTTCCTTGTCTTTGAGGCTGAAATGGATATCGAGCATGATGGAAACAATGTCTTCCATTGACTCTATGACAATATCCCTTTTCAGACCGAGCTCTTTTAGCAGCATATCGCACCAGGCAATGAAGTCCAAAACCCTGTCTTGCCTCAGTTCGATTTCACAAAGAAACAAGAGCCCCTCTATCTTAAAGAAAGGAAAATGCAGGAGCCGGTTGAAAAAAGATCTGGCCTCATCAATCCGATCAAGGCGAAGGCTGATTTCTCCGAGCTGGAGCCAGGGCTCGGCACCTTGGGGGTTCACCTCCAGTGCCCTTGTCAAGGCATCAATGGCAAGCTCTGGACGGTTGAGATGCTTATGGATACGACCCATGGAACATAATGCGTGGTAATCGGCGGGATCAGACTCCAGGAGATGTTTCAACACCTTCAATGCCTTTTCCAGGTCACCGTTTTCAATACACAAAGAAGAAAGTCGCTTCAGGACCACGGGGTCCTGGCTCCCAAGCGCCATCAGCCTTTCAAGGCAGCGCCTTTCCTCGCTCGGGAATTCCAGCTTCTTGTTCAACTTGGCAAGCATGTACCATATGTTAGGTTCATCAGGTGATTCCCGGAGGGCTAGGTCGAGGTAGTAACGTGAACGATCCAGGTCCCCTGATCTGTCTAGGTGAAAGGTCCCGGCGTTCCACCATGCCTGCCACTTTACCTCAGAGATTTCGTGGGCCTTCCTGTAATGGGACGACATCCGGTCATAGTCTTTTACTGCATGATGTGCATGGCCCAGGAGCAGGTGTATGCTTGCCCCCTCTTTGATAGTGGAATTGATCACAAGGCCTGCCTGGTCAGGGTTTTTATCAAAGAAATCCGCCAGTTCCAGATACTCTTTGCCCAGGGAGAGGACCTTTTCCCACTCACCCCTCTCTGCCGCAACCATGGTCAAGGTGTAAAGCGAATCCAGGTGTCTGGGAAATCTCTCGAGGGCCTGGCGGGAATAAATCTCGGCCTGTTCCATGTCTCCCATCCTGAAGAAGGCAATTGCCGCGTTGTGACGTGCCCACAGGTATAAGGGATGATTGTCACCCCGCCTCTCGGCAAGCTCTACTGCAAGGGTGGCTTCCTTTGCCGCCTCTTCATTCATGCCCCTGGAGAGGTAGGATGTCCCGAGGTAATGATGTGGCATAGGATCGTCGGGGGTCTCCTGGATTTGTTTCTTCAGGAGCCCGGTGGTTCGAAGAAATTTCTCGTGGGCCTTTTTCTCCTCCACGTCATAACCATAGTGCATGAGTTCGATCTTGGATGCCCTGATACAGCTCGCGCCCTCCACCCGGTTATGGACAATGCCCTCGTAGTGGATGACCCCGTTGTTTCTAAAGAGCCTCTCAAAGTTATGGCGTGCCTTCTTGGTTCCGTTGCTGTAAGTGCTTATGATGTTCACGAGTATGGCGTCGGCTTTTCCCGCCTCATGGACCGCTTGCCGGAGCTTCGGCCCGCTGTCTGGAAGCAGTTCTTCGTCGGCGTCTATCTGAAAGATCCAGTCACAGGAGGCATAGGTCAGGGCCTGGTTCCTTGCCTTGCTGAAGCTGCCCTCCCATGGATGGGAATAGACTTTGTCCGTGTAACGTCTGGCTATCTCCATGGTCGTGTCCTGCGAACCCGTGTCCACGATGATGATCTCGTCCACGTAATCCTTGACACTCTCGAGACACTGCTCCAGAAACGCCTCTTCGTCCTTCACTATCATGCAGCAACTGATGGTCGGAGAGACCTCATCGTCAGGGTTTCCATGCGGATCCGCTTCTTTGAGAAGGCCCTTTACAGTAGGGTCGTTTGGGTTTTCCTTTAGGGCTCTTCGGAGAAAGGGGAGGGCCTTCTCGTACAACCTCTTTCCCCTGAAGTATATTCCAACGGCCCTCAGAGCAAGGAATGGATCAGGGGCATTACCTATCCCCTTCTCGAAAAACTCATGGGCCTTTTCAGCCCGGCCCAGCTCGAAATAGCCAAATCCCATCAGGACCAACATGTTCCACTCCTCGCCCAGAGAATTGGTCACGAGGGTGCCGAATCTCTCCGGGCGGGATCTCAAGCTCTCTGACAGGGCCAGGTATTCACTACCGTGTTCTATCAGCCTGGCCCATTCCCCTTGGTCAAAGTAGACCAGGCCCAGAAGAAAATGGGAGTCTATGTGATCGGGAAATCTTTTCAGGGCGGACAGACTGATTTCTTTCGCTCTATCAGGTTCTCCGAGGCGATAACAGGACATGGCTGCATTGTAATA
>JAFDHO010000013.1 GCA_019308745.1 Deltaproteobacteria bacterium | reverse complement strand
GAGGCGATGACTATGAGGCTCATGGGGGCGTAAAAAGGCTCAGGACGAATATTGAGCCTCTGGAAAAGACCTTCCAGGGGCCACGGGCCTCATGTTCTTGATCAAGCCTTTGGCAAGTGTCTGCTTTTGCAAAATCCTAACCGGACACCAATGAGTATTATTAGATTTAATTATACAAAATTAATAAATAATTGCAATGATATTTTGCCTTCTATCAGTTGCTTGAGGCGGCGACAGGGGCTAAAGGGCCCTGTTTTCATCCATCAGTTTTTCGGTATAGTGCAAAAAAATGCACATGGTTATGTGTAATAATGTATACTCAAAGTTAGGTTTCGTTCCTAATTTCTGCGAGCCTTCTTGTAACTTCTTGATAATTAAGGATAATTATTCGAGGCCAAAATTGGCACCGATCTTGCTTATGAATCTAGGCGAAAGAACGACATGATTGGTTGGCAGTTGATATGCTCGAATTCTTCATAAATCCTAGAAACTTCATCGCTTACGTTAAGACTTCTCTGGTGTACGTGCATCTTTCCTTTTCGGTAGGCTCCTCAAAATCGAGAGAAGAGGTTTGCACCGGGGAAAAAACGGCATCCTGGGAAGTCTTACAAACTTGTGCTTAGGGAAAGGCACCTTGCCTTTCCCAGGTCCGGGGCCCAGTTGACTTGTTAACCATCAGCCTAACTTGAAAAAGACGATTTTGGGAACACTGGAACTAACCTAACCAAGAACCAACCAGATTGATCCGATTTACCACCTTGAGGCAGAGCCAAGGAAATGGAGGCTCTGCCTTTTGTTTTATGGGAAGAGGGATTCCATCTAGACCAGATTGGCCAGGAATGCCGGGATGATGGTGAAGACCTTGTAAAGGAACCTCACCGGCCCCATGATGATCCCGGAGAATGCCCCGGTCGCAAGCAGAATTACGATGATAAGGAAACCATAGCGCTCCAGCATCAGGTAATGGGGGACAAGCTTATCGGGCAGGAGTCCCATGATGACCTTGCTCCCGTCGAGGGGAGGGATAGGGATGAGATTGAAGGAACCAAGAATGAGATTGATGAAAATGAGGGCCTGAGCCAATTGCAGAAGGGAGATATACAATAGGGCTGGTAACCAGGAAAGAAACTTCTGGGCAAAGATGAACAGAAATGAGGCCCCGAAAGCAATCGTGAAGTTTGACAGGGGGCCGGACAGGGCAACGAGCATGGTGCCCCTCTTGATGTCCACGTCTTGCCTGAACTGATAGGGATTGAAGGGGACCGGTTTTGCCCACCCAAAGACCGGCCCTCCCATTATGATCATGATGAGTGGCAAGATAATTGTCCCCACTGGATCTATGTGGGGGACAGGATTGAGGGTTAGACGTCCCATTGATTTGGCGGTCCTGTCACCAAGTCTATGGGCCACCCAGCCGTGGGAGACCTCGTGTATGACGATAGAAAACAAGACGGGCACTGCCCAGATGCCTATTTTGAGAAGTGTGTCGATGCCCATGTCTTCTCTCTGCTCTCCTCAATCTTCATGCATTTCAATCCGGCAACGCGCCAAGTGTCTGCCACCCGGATAACCATCGGCCAGCTATTGTGGTTCACGGGCATCCCAGCACTTGCCAGGGATTGAAGTTCTCTGATACTATTTTCATTATTTCACAAACGGGGAAAATAATATATAGTAATATTTCGAAAGTGCCCTCGATGTGCGGTGAGGATTCCGTGGATAGAGGCCGATGGGCGGCTGATAGGCTATCAGGGAAAGGTCCATTCATATCAACGGGGGCCCGTCGCTGGGGAGATCGTTTCCCAATTGCTGGAAGGGGGCCTGGGCCCACATTCCATGAAGCTCCCTGCTGCAAGCTGCAAGGTATTCCGGCGAAGGCGGGTAAACTCTCTCCCTACATCCTTTGTCAAGGGAAGGTGAGCAGGGCTCCAGGATGTCAGGGGTGACCCCGGTGCCATAGGCCCCGATAGGAAGGAGGGAGATACATGGCGGTAAGGAAAGCCGATTTCGCCGGGAGCTGGTACCCTGGCAGGGCCGATGACTGTCGCCAAGCCATAGAGGAGTTCTGTGAGAGGGGCCTCCCGTGCCCTTCCTCGGACAGGGACCCCGTGGGCGGCATAGTCCCACACGCGGGATGGTTCTATTCCGGTAGTATTGCCTGCAATGTGGTGCGATGTCTCCGAGCCCGAACCAAAACGGATACCGTCGTAGTCATTGGAAGGCACCTCCACCCGGGCAGCGGAAACTATATCATGAGTGAGGGGATGTGGGCGACCCCCCTTGGCGACTTGGAGATCGATAGAGATCTGGCAGACGGATTGGTAGGAGAATTCAAGTTCAACCTGGAGAGTCCCACCCGTTACGAGCCCGACAATACCATTGAACTCCAATTGCCATTTATCAAGTACTTTTTCCCCGAGGTCAGGGTTCTTCCCCTTGGCGTACCGCCCGCAGCAGACTCCCTGGCGATAGGTACCCGAGTCGTTGAGCTGGCCGGCTCGCTGGGAAAGAATATAATCGTATTGGGCTCCACAGATCTCACTCATTACGGGTACAACTACGGCTACTCCCCGAAGGGGAGCGGCAGGAAAGCCGTGGAGTGGGTAAAGAACGAGAATGACAAGAAGGTCGTTGATCTGATGTTGAAGATGGATGCCCAGGGGGTTATACGGGAATCGCTCAAGAGCCTGAACGCCTGTTGTTCGGGGGCTGCAGCAACTGCGATCGAGGCTGCAAGAAGACTAGGCGCAACCAAAGGATACAAATTAGATTACTACACGAGTTATGACGTGAGGCCGGACGACAGCTTTGTGGGATATGTAGGGATCGTCTTTTCCTGAAACTCTCCCTGGCACCCATGGGTCCTAACAAAAGGGAAGAAAGATCTTTCTGAAGAAGCGGCTTAGGGCCCGCGTGATCAAGACACTGGAAGGAAACCACTAGGTTTAGGGGAATGGAATGCATAAGCAAAGGATCAAATTTGATTTTCTTGTCCACGACCTCAAGGTCCCGCTGGCCGTCATAGAGGCGGGAGTCACTGCTTTGATCCAGAAGCCGGAGAAATATGGGCCTCTTACCGACAGACAATTGAAGGTGCTTCGGAGGATCTTGCGGAACACCATGATAACGCGCTCCCTGGTAAACGATGCCTTAGAACTCGGCAGGTCCAGTGAGGGCATTATTAACAGGACGACCTTTCGTCTCTCGGAATTTGTAAAGCGGACCCTTGTAGAGGTCTTTGACTTGACCGACCATGAGGTCGCGGAAAAGGTGAGGGGGTGTGCAAGCCTTGTCGAGCTAAGGAGTGCCTTGTCACCCAAGAAAGTTCTCCTCCATATGGATGAGGGTTTGTGGGGAGGGCAGGTTTGCATGGATGAAAACAAGCTGAGACAGATCGCTCGAAATCTCCTGAGCAATGCCCTCAAGTACAGGAAGCAACAGGTGGATGTGAGAATTGCCCGGGAAGACGGTTCCCTCACCTTGACTGTGAAAGACGATGGGGAGGGGATACCTGCGGATTTCCACAAGAAGATCTTCGAATGCTATTTCCAGATGGACATGCATGAGAATCACTGTGTAAGGGGTCATGGTCTTGGTCTGGCCGGCGTCATGGTTTTGGTGGAAGACATGGGGGGGGAACTGATCCTCGAGAGTGATGTGGGCAGGGGAGCGACCTTCTCCGTGATACTCCCCGAATAGGGGGACATAAACCTCTAGAGCATGTCCTGGAGTTCTTCCTTCTTCACGAGGCGTTTCCTGTCGAACTCGTCCCAGAACTCCCGGTCCTTATCGCGCCAGTTGGGACCGAATTTCCTGTCGAAAAAGGGCTTCAGCCTGGCAAACCACTGGCCGTGTTTGTCAATCCCCTTTTCATGGGCAAGAATAAGATCCCTGAGTATAGATTCTATTTCCAGGATCTTATCCTTGGGGACATAGGAGTGGGCTCCCTCTTTGATGGACTTGACAAGGTGATCCGGGCCAAGGGCGTGGGCAGTGAGCATAATGACCGGGACGTCCCTTTGGGTGGCCAATTTGAGCAGGTCGTAGCCCTTCACACCCATGATGTCAAAGATGGCTGCATCGTAGGCGTTCTTCTCCAGGAATTTCTTGCCGGTTTCAAAGCTGGGAGCACTGTCAATGAGACACATGTCTAAGAGGTCTTCAAGGGTTTCAAGAATATCCTGTTCGTCATCAACGATCAGTATCTTCTTGTCCTTCAGGATGTCTTCATCGGACATGTTCTTCCACCCTCGGGAAGGATTTACGAAAGAGTGTATTCTGATATAACAAGATAGTCAATCCTTAAATTAATTCAGATATCATAATAAGGAATTAGGGGAGTTAATGAGAATCGATTTTCGGTGCAAGGTGCCTTGTGGTATTAAAGGAAATCTGATATGGAACATATGCACAGCCCCTCTTCCAAGGTTCGCGGCGCGACCGTTGCGAAACAAGAGGCGGTAGGATTGATGAAATCCTTTTGGCTGATTTCCTATCAATATTGTTAGAGGGTCATTCACCATGGATATGATAGAGAAGGCGAAGATTCGACTGGAGCACTGGATGGAGCACAATTCCCATCACCTTGAGGACTACGAGGAGTTTGCCGCAGACCTTGAGGCGGCTGGAAGAAAGGAAAGTGCCGAATACATAAGGCAGGTGGCTGCCTTGACTGCAAAGACCAATGAACTCATGAAGAAGGCCCTCAATTCCTTGAGCAACGTTTAGAGGAGATTTGAGAGATGTGTGAAGCCCATGCCTATGTCCTGAAGGACGGAAAAGAAGAAAAGGTCTTGGAAAGCGTTGACGAACTGGTGGTGGAGGGAGAAGAGATCAAGATGGTCAATATCTTTGGTGAGCAGAAGATGCTCAAGGCGAAAGTCTTGAGTTACAGCAACCCGGAAAGAAAGATCCTCCTGATGCCCCTTGAATGATATGACATGGAAGAACTGATCAGAGAAGCGGCGTCCATAGTATATGCCTCCAGAATGACCATTGCCCTAACGGGTGCCGGGGTTTCAGTAGAGTCGGGTATTCCTGATTTCAGGAGTGCCGGGGGTCTGTGGTCGAGATTTGATCCTGCCGAATATGCCACCATAGATGCCTTCAGGAGCAATCCAGAGAAGGTCTGGGATATGCTCAAGGAGATGGAAGCACTTGTGATTAAGGCCAGGCCAAACAAGGCACATAGGGGTATGGGGGAGTTGGAGAAGATGGGATTCTTGCATGCGATCATAACTCAAAACGTTGACAATCTTCACCAGGCCGGTGGTTCCAAGAATGTCATAGAGTATCACGGAAATTCCAGCACTCTGTCCTGCCTGGGGTGTGGCAAGAGATACCGCGCCGACGAGAAAAGAGAAGGGGAGTTTCCCCCCAGATGCGAATGCAGGCAGATACTGAAACCTGATGTGGTCTTCTTTGGAGAAGCCATACCGCCCGAACCCATGAACAGGTCCTTTCAGCTCGCTTCAATGGCCCAGGCCCTTTTGGTAGTGGGGACATCCGCTGTCGTCTCTCCCGCCAATACGATTCCGGGCCTAGCCAAGAGGAGCGGGGCCAGGATAATCGAGATCAACAAAGAGAGGACACACCTGACGAGCAGCCTGACCGATGTTTTCCTACAGGGGGAGGCAGGGGAGGTCATTGAAACGCTGGTACTGGAAGTGAAGAGACTGGCAGGCACCGGAGATACTCCTGCCTGAATCTTCAGTTGGTTATAGAAACCCACGCCCACAGGGCGTGGGTTTCTATAACCAACTGAAGCCCCGCTCCTCCGGGCCCGGAATGCAAGATTGGAGGTTGAAATGTCATACACATTAACAACCTGGAATGATTTCAAGAACTACCAGAGCACCTGCTACAGGAACTACCTGTATGCTTCCGATGGTCTCCGGTGCATGGGCTCTACTTGGAGTGTGCTGGCCCCTCTAAAGGGCTTAGGTGAAGACGTACACCTAATTGGGGGAGAGCCTCATGCTGCATCAACGGCGGGGACCTTCCCCGATGAGGGCCGTAAGGATATTCTGGCAGCTGAAACTGCAGGTCTGGGCTTTCACTCCTGTAGCTACCTGAAGCTGTTTGTGGGGGAGGTGGTGCGGAACAAGATAGCCATCACAGACAGAACAATCAAGGAAGGATATCCCAAACCAGATCTGATCTGGACGACACATCTATGCAGCCAGCACTCAAAATGGTATCAGGAGGTGTCAAGACGCTTAGGGGGCATACCTATATATGCAATAGACATGATCGGTGGAGGAAAAGCAGAGAAGGACCCAAGGGTCGTGAAGTATGTATGCGATCAGGTGGAAGAAGGAATATGGTGGCTCGAGAGAGTGACGGGAAGGGAGTTTTCAGACAAGCTGTTCATCAGGGCAGCACGGAACGAAATCAAAGTGCTGGTCCTATGGGGCAACATATGTGCACTCAACAAACATGCCCCCGCGCCTCTCGATGAGCGCCGGCTCATAGCGCTTTTCCCGCCGGCCATGGTGGACAGGACTACCGACGAGACCGTTCGTATGTACGGTGCCCTGTTCGATGAAGTAAAGCGCATGGTTGAGGCAGGTCAGAGTGTGGTCTCAGATCAGCGTTACAGAATAGTGTATTTCGGTCTGGCCCATACTTACGGGCATCCGGAAATCGCCAGGATCCTTAGGGATGTCGGCGCCGAGATCGTCGCTTCTATTTACACCTTCGGCACGGCAGGAAACTTCACGGGATTTGTAAACGGTAAGTGGTCATGGGAACCCATTGACCCTGAATGGGTGGACCAACTGGATTTGTCCACCAGACGAGATGCCATCCGAGCGCTCGTCAAGATAGCCCTGGGGTGGCCTACCTGGCAAGGCGTCAGGTCCTATTGGGCACTGGAACAGATGGCTGCGGCCATGGTAGAAGAATACAGGGCCGACGGCCTTTTGCTGGCCCCAAGCCGTAGTTGCGAGACTGACTTCAGGAATGGTTACATAGCATTGCAGCGGCTCTTTAGAGACAAGATTCCCACCGTGGAATACGATACCGACCAGGTAGATGTCCGAAAAATGGATTTGCCGGGTTCTCAACGGAAGACCGAGTTGTTGGTTCGTCTCATGGAAGCGCGCAGGAAAGGAAGAGCGTGAGAAATGGTGAAGAAGGATTCTGAGGACATAATCAACCATTTTCGGCAGGTGACCGAGAATAGGCATGAATATGCCAGATTCCTCCAGAGGAAAGGGCACCTCTTGGCCGGATACATGTGCACCCACGTCCCCGAAGAGGTCTTATATGCGGCGAGAATCATGCCCGTGAGAATCCTAGGCTCCCACGTTTCGCAGGCAATGACAAGGAGCTACTTGCACGAAACATACTGCTCTTTTTCACACGATTGCGCATATCAGGGACTTCAGCACACCTATGATTACTTGGACCTGATCGCACACAGTAGCAGTTGCATTCATATGGCCGAGGCATTCAATGTCTGGGTCAGGTTTGCCGGGTTCCAGGAAAAGAGTTTTCTCCTTCCCTTCCCTCATATCATAGAAGCCAAGCCTGCTGTCGATTTCCTGGTGGAGTCTTTTCAGGGTTTCAAGGAATTCATCGAGGAGTTGACGGGAAGGACCGTTACGGATGACGATCTTGAGAGGGCCATCAAAGTCTACAACCAGAATAGGAGACTCCTCAAGCGGCTCTGGGAGTTCTTGAGGCTGGATAACCTCCCCATAAACGGGCGGGAGGTGGAAATGGTGACACTGGCATCACAGGTCATGGACAAGCACGAATGCAATCAAATGCTCGAGCAGCTTGTCCGGAACCTAGAAACCGATTCGGGGAAAGAGGCGTCAGGGGTCAGGCTGATGGTAACAGGAGGCGCCTGTGACGACCTGCGAATCTTCGATTTGATGGAAAATCTAAGCTATAGAGCGAATTTAATCTTCATTGATTCCTGTACAGCAGCCAGGTACTTCTGGTTTGAGGTCCCCGAGGGTGAACCTGATAAACTCAAGGCCATCGCTAAGGGATATGTCAGCAGAATCCCCTGTCCTGCAAAGGACAATGTCCCTGGAACAGGGGAGAAAAAGAGGTTCAGGTTTATACAGCAATTCATCGAGGACTTCAGGCCAGACGGAGTCGTGTTTGTCTATCAGAGGTTTTGTAGCCCGCAGCCGATGGATGTTGTGGAACTAAAGCCTGTCTTGAACAGATTGGGCATACCGTCGACCGAGCTGGAACTTGATACAATCCTACCAAGAATTCAGTTTGGGACGCAACTAGAAGCCCTTATAGAAATAATAAACCGGGTGACACCATGAACGAGAGGATGGGAATTCCGGGCGGACTGGATGCAGGCCACGTCAGTACAAAGGCCGTCATTATGAAGGGACAGGAGATCCTGGGTCATAGCAAAGTGCCCACGGGATTCGACGCGGGAGCCTCGGCTCGAAAGGCACTGAATGATGCTGCGGACAGTGCCGGAATCTCGTGCAGCGAATTGGGCGGAATCGTAACCACTGGGATTTTCAGAGACGTGGTAGGGAACCTCCCCTGGAAAAGGATCAGATCGGTCCCCGAGTACGAGGCGGCTGCTAAGGGGGCCCTGTTTCTTAATGGGGATTCCAGGACAGTCATCGATATTGGCGGGAATGTGCATATGGCCATCCACTATGACCAGAAGGGGGATCTCCTGGACGTTGTTCAAAACGACAAATGTGCTGATGGCCTCGGTATATTCTACACCAGGATAACGAAAGCCATGGGACTGAGTGAGCAGGAGATGTCCGATTTGGCCCTCGAATCCAACGATCACCTATCCATTGGGGTTCATTGCGCCCAGTGCGCTGAATCCGATGCCATTGATCTGCTGTGTCAAGGCAAGGACATAAGAGATGTGGCGGGCGCTGTGACGGGGTTTATGGCAGAACGGGTTGCCGCCATCTGCACCTATATGCCGCTCACAAAAGAGATCGTGGCAATGGGAGGACTGGCCAGATCTCGAGCGCTTATTATGCGCCTCCGGGATTTGATAGGAATGGACATTACCGTATTGGACCTCCCGGAATATGCGGTTGCGTTAGGCGCAGTCATGAGCTGCGAGGGTGAGAGATGAAAGAATGCGCTTCGGTCAATGAGAACTTGGCCTGGACCGGAACCGAGATGGTAGTAGCTGGCGTGGATAGTGGCGCCGTGAGCACAAAGGTCGTGATTCTGCTGGAGGGACAACCTTACGCCCTTTCCCAAGTGGACACTCGAATACCCAAGGAATCCGCCTCAAGGGCGATGGACGCGGCCCTGGCAAAGGGTCGGTTGAAGGCAGAAGATATTCGTTATGTTGTGGCAACCGGTTGTGGGAGGAGCCAGGTCCCCTTTGCCCATAGAAGGGTATCCGAAATCCCGTGCGGCGCTGCTGGGGCTGTCCGCATCTGGGGTCCGTCTGTGCGAACGGTCCTGGATGCCGGAGGGGAAAGTTGCAGGATAACCCACTGCACGGAAAAAGGTCGAGCGACCGCCTTTCTCTGGAATGACAAGTGCGCAGCCGGTATTGGTCGCTCCCTGGAATCATTTGCAGACCTGGCCGGGGCAGAACCGAAGAAAATCGGGAAGCGTGGCCTTCAAACGGATGGTTTCCCGAAGCTCAGTGACTTCTGTGCGGTGTATGCCCAATCGGAGGCCCTCGACCTCGTGCGAAGCAAGGTGCCCCTCGAACAAGTCGTAACTGCCTACCACTATGCCATGGCCAAGAGAATCAGCACGTTGGTTTTGCGACTGGGCCTGAAAGAGGATTTGGCAATCATAGGTGGCTTGGCCAAGAACTCGGGAATAACGAAATGGCTGGAAAGAATATTAGAGGTAAACGCGCTGGCCCCCAAAGCTGAATGGGACCCTGCGCTAGCACCAGCCCTTGGTGCGGCCCTATTTGCGGATTCATCCTGCAGGGGGCAAAGGCTCGGTCATTAGGCCTGCCCAGGATCTCCCCTAAACCGCGAGGGCCCCATGAGGGGATCTTCAGACCGGGTAATGCTCAGGACCCTTTGAAAGACCGATGTCCACGACAGGGCGCTCTTCGTCAAACCGATAGAAAAGGTCAGGGTTGATTCTCGCAAAGGGGAGAGCACCCAGTTTGTTGGCCAGGTAGTCCACCATTCCCCTTGATACGTCGAGGGCATTTCCCCAGCCGTCAAATCCCGCTATCAGGACAGGGGCCTTGAACTCGGGCATGAACTCTATTTCAAAGGCGTCTTGACTCATAGGCGCCATACTCCTTTTTCACGGCTCAGATCGGCCCATCCTTTCTCGTCGATCTCAAGTCTTGCATCGGGAATAATTTATTGTCAAGGTCTAGATGCTGATTTTTATTGACAAACGGGGAAAAAAGCCTAAATTAACAGGCTTTGAAAGCAGGGCTTTGAAATCAAAGCAAGCATGGAAACAAAGGAGCCAGCACCTTGTCCATAGAAATCGACAAAAGTACTTTGGAAAACGCCTGCAAAGAGATGATAGAGACGGCGCTGTGGTGCCTTCCAAATGCCTTCAAAGGGACCATTTACCTTATTGGTAAGCCTCCGGAACTCATAGCCAAAAGGATAGCCTCCGGGATTATTGACAGCAAGCGGGAAAAGATTTCTTGGGGTCTTCCGGCAAAGTCAGAATACAATCCTCCTGGTTTGCCGTGGAATGATTATAGAGATGAGCCGGGTCGCCCCCTGGAAGCCATCGCCTGGTGTGTCGAGAAGCAGAAAAGCTGGATCGCTGAAGATCCGAAGAATGATACGAGAAAATCTGCGCTTGATTCCCAGGAGAACAATCAGGGATTTCATCACATGGAGCCCGTCCTCCTGCGCAAGAGCGATATTAATATAAACATGTACTCTCCCTTGGAGTATCCAAGGACCTATGATGGGGACATTATCTGGAAAGAGACCGACTACCTGGTCGTCGCGGTCATAAAGATACACTTCAAACCCTATACAATTCGGATTGACAGCCACGAAACGAGGGTCCTGAAGAAGCTATCCAGGTCCCTGGGCACCGAACTGCTCTCCTACCAGTTGCGACAGGACTCCATGGATGCGCTCCAGAAACTGACCATGGACAGATTAAACGCATGCAACATCCTGGCCGATTCCCTGAGAAACGCCATAACAAAGTCAGGGCTGATTTTTTCCCTGGTAAAACAGGAAATAGGGCAACTCAGAAAGGAGTGGGAGGGGCTCCTATTGAATGGTCGGAAGGAGTTCCGAATGAAAGAGGAGGCTATAGAGGCCTTGAATGCCATTTTGATGGGCATAAACGGGGATAGAGTGGCCTTTAGGGACGATCTCATTGAAGTCCAGAAGAAATTCCTTGAAATGTCCCTGCCCCCCGAAAAAGGGGAAAACTGGGTGACCCGACAGATCGAAGAACGATGGAGGGAGCTGTTGAGCCATGTCCGTCTGGAGGAAGAAGAGACAAGGGAAGTGTGGGCGAACATAGCGAAGCTCAAGAAGTCACTTCATATAGGAAGAGATCCCGGCATTGTTGAGGGTTATGACAGCATCCCCGAAGAAGTGAAGAGGGAGTGGGTCCATCTCATCTACAGAGACAACGATCGTTATGATGCATCGGTAATGGAGAGAATAATCGAGATCCTGTCTAATTCGGCCCTTCAAATCCCCTCTCGGCAGAGATCTCGAAAGACCCTTACCCGGCTAAAGGCCCTGGCAGATACGATGCACTACCTTGAAAGGAACACGAATTTCCTCCTGAGTCAGGTCCTGAATGGGGAGAGCAGCCACATGGCGGAGAAGGTCTTGAACAGATGTAGGAAGGACACCCCCCACAAGAAGCCGCATTCGTAAGAAGGAGCGCCCTGTGCCCTCCGAAGGATTTTCATAGTGAAAAATCTCGTCAAATGAGGTAAACATTATTGTCAATATGCTGCAACAATGGACTAATCTCGCTTCCTTTTCCCTTGAGAGCCTCATGGCGGTAGGACAAGGGCTTTGTCTTTTAACTCCACCACGGTGATATTCGTTTGCGCCTGTAGCTCAGGTGGACAGAGCAGCGGACTTCTAATCCGCGGGTCGGGGGTTCGAGTCCTCCCAGGCGCGCCAGAAACAAGGATGCACCTTTCTAATTTCAATTAGGACTAAAATCATCCATACGGGGGTCGGCCATATCTCAAAATCCGATCTTTTCATGGCCGAGACAGGGGACAGATTGGTTATCGGGTTCAACGTCGGTGTCCTTCCGAAGATCAAATCCATGACCTAAGAACGCGGTATTGAAATCCGCCTCTATGACGTCATCTACAAACTTATCAATGACTTGAAAGAGATAGCAGAGACCTTTGCCCCTGTCAAAGATCAGGAGAAGATCACTGGAAGGGCCCGGATCATAGCCCTGTTCAAAGGGAGGCAGAAGGGGATCATTCTCGGCTGTGAGGTCCTGGAGGGTTCTTTGGCCCTGGGGAAAAGGTTCAGGCTCGTCTTTGAGCCCGGGACTGTCTATGTGGGAACTATTGAATCCCTTCATATCGAAGAAAATGCCGTAGAAGAAGCCATAAAAGGGCAGCAAGTGGGGCTGAAGATCAAGGGTTTCAAGAGGGCAAAGAAGGGAGATCTGGTAGAGTGTTTTGAGATCTTAACCCGTAGACGCCGTACATGGCAGCCGCGGGGAGGGGTCTTTGACATGAGGTCCCACAGGGAAGGAAAGCACGGATGACTTTTGTGAGCTAGTGGCTTTCACTGGAGTCACCCAGAATTGTCGACCAGGCTCTTGGTAGTTTCCCGTTTTCCGCAGGTTTAAAGATCCTTGCCATCAAAGTGCCGGTAAAAAAGCCGAGTGCAGCCCCCATCAAACTACCGTAGGGAAAGTGGGCTGCTAAATAGACCCGGCTTAATGCATGAAGCAATCCCCAGGAAAAAAGAGATAATCTGATCCGTTTATTTGACACAAAGAAGATTACCGGCGTCAAGATAGCGAAAAACATGGCCGAATGACTGGAAGGGTAAGAGTATCCACTTCTTACTACCTCGTCCGCTATGATACGGAGTCCATGGTCGTAGCCGGGATAGAATCCAGACAGTGGCCTGGGGCGAGCCACCATATCTTTAATGATTTCCACTGATAGTTGCGTAGATAGGGCCGAAAGAATGATAATCCAGAAAAGCAGACTGAAATGATGCAGTGTCTTTTCGTCACAGCGAGACAGGGTATTGCCCAGGGACCAAAAGGTAATGACAACCAGAATTGCAAGGGGAAAGAATATGAATCTGTGGACATATCCGCCCCAAAAGGACAGGGTGCAGACAGGGGGGAACAGGATTATTCCGAGTATTTTCAGAAAGGTCTCTGCCCCTCTTTTGGTAATGCTGGGATGCTTTGAAAGGAGGTAGGCAGTTTCCCAGAACAGGAGCGCAGCCCCGAAGATCGGCATTGAGAAATCGGTTACAAGAACCATGAAATCGTCAATAAGCGGGATAGGAGAGTCTGGATTCAAGAAAAGGAGGATCTGCCAATCCAGCCTATCATTAATGAAAAATGAAAAATCATAAAATACAATGTTCAGCATGGCAAATGCCAGGAGAACGTGGATACCTTTAACTATCGTGTCCCTGCGCCAACTGTATTGAGCTGTAACAGTATCAGAAAGAACAGTGTCGCGGTATGACAAAGGGATACCGGATTCTTCCAAGAAAGTGCCTCCTAACGACCCCTTCGGTCAAGGGTTTATCCTTTTGGGATGTAGGGGGTCCAAAACTTCCCCTTTGTTCGCTCGAATATTTTGTACATTTCCGCTTAATCCATAACCTGGCCTATTTCTTTGGCCGAAGGCTTGGCATTACCGCATATACCCGTGTCCCTAATCTCAAGGGTGACATAGTCATTGTCCTCGCGAACTGAAACGATCACTGAACCACCAGGGCGCGTATATTTAATCTTCACTCTCTGACCCAATGCTCCATCCGTAATGTCTAAGGCTGTCTCGGTCACCTGCTCGACATCAGATAGGGCATTTCTCGCCATGAATAGCCCAACAAAGGCGGAGACTACGATGATAACGAGCATACATGACCCAAATATTGTTCGAAATAACTCCAGGAGTCGTGAATCTCTTTCTAGTGAGTGTCCTAATCTCAAAGATCTTCTTGAAGTACATAACCCACACCACGGATTGTATGGATAAGCTTCTTGTCGAAACCCTTGTCAATCTTTTCCCTCAGCATACATATTCGGGTCTCGACTACATTTGTCATTGGTACAAAGTCGTAGTTCCATACATGTTCCATGATCGTTCTCTTGCAGTATCCGCACACAAAGCCCTTTTCCAGATGTTAAGAATTGTCTCTTTGTAATGTTTGAGTTTGACCCCGGGGTTCTATCTCTTCCTTTCCCAGTACTTGTGCATCCGGGCGAGGATGGCGGCAATGTCATCTATGCGATTGTAGATCATGACCCCTCTCTTGTTCATTTCATGGACAGCCTGGCTCTCCCAGGGGGAGTGGTGATTGCCAATGAGGACGGGCCGGGAGATCTCTTTTTCAAGCTCCACGAAGGCCTGCATAAAGCGGATTTCGAAGTCCAGGAAGGGGTCTCTTTCAGACTCGGCCAGACCTACAACCCTTCCGGGCCTTCCTATCCCATGGAGGACAAGCGCATCTATTTCCCCGGAAGTCAACACCTCCCTTCCAACGGAAAGGACCATCTCAAAGGGAGGGAAAGGCCCTGCTGCGCCTATGTCTATGGGGTTTCTCGTGGAGGCCCGTTCCGGCATCCCCATATCATGGAGACGCTCTTGTAATCGTGAGCTCAGTTCGGGAACCACCAGGCCCGCCTCTTCCAGGGAATCGGACAGGACCACACCCCAGCTGCCCCCCATTGTAACTATCCCTATCCTGTTGCCATGCAGGGGAGGGCGCTCAACAAGGGCATGACCTAAAGGGAGCAAGATCTCCATTGTCGGAGAGACGATGATGCCCACCTGACTGAAAAGCCCCTGGTAGACCTTCCAGTTTCCAGTCAGGGCTGCCGTATGACTACGGGCTGCCCTGGAACTGCTCCCTGTCCGGCCTGCTTTATAGACGATAACGGGCTTCCTTCCCGTCGCCCTGCGAGCGACTTCAATGAATCTCCTGCCATCGCGAATGCTTTCTATATAGAGCAGGACGGCCTTCACATCCTTATCTTCGGAATAGTGTTCCAGAAAATCCGTTACGGTGAGATCGCTCTCATTCCCGGTATGGACGAATTTGCCCACGCCCATTCCTCTATTGGCACCGGCGGCCAGAAGATCCTGGAAGGCAAACCCCCCCTGGCTGGCGGCAGCGAGACGGCTTCCCTTCAATTGTCTTGAACGTGCTCCTGATGCCACGAAGTTCTTATGGAGATTGAAGACACCGCTCACATTAGGGCCGAGGATCCTCACTTCATGTCTTCGAGATATTTTCGCTATGATCCTTTCTCTATCCATGCCTTCGTCGGAAGTCTCACCGAACCCGGAAGTAACAATAACAACGCCCTTGACTCCCTTTTCACCGCAGGCTTCGATAGTCTGCTCGAGAGATTCCTGCGGTATTGTCAGAATCACCAAATCCACGGCTCCGGGGATTTCACGAATATCTCTGTAAGCGGGGACGCCATGGATGGCTTTGGCATTCAGGTTCACGGGACAGATTCTTCCCTGAAAATGCCTTGAGAGGAGACTCTCCATAATGATGGAGCCCCACGATCCGGGTCTTTCTGTGGCCCCGATAATTGCTACTGATTCAGGTCCAAAAAAGATGTCGAGGTTTGTCTCTGGGTCCATTATCAATACTCCTTCGGAGGACAGGCCCTATCCAGTTATCATATCCAGTGATGTTTTTCAACAGGACCTTGAATTTGCCTCGGGACAGGTTAGATGGGCTTGTCCAAGGGTCTAATAATTCCTGACGGGAGAGGGAGGATGGTGTGGAGGGCAGTTATTCGAGGTCGTGTTCGGTCGGGATCTTGGATTCGCAGGGGACTCCGGTTTGGCAGAGTCCGCAGCCGTAACCGTCAAACCCATAGCGGGATTTCACGTAGTCCTCTGTATGGATTTTGATGTAGCTGCGGCACTTGATTTTATCATGGCCCTTTTCGGATATGGCTCCCACGGGACAGCGTTCCATGCACTTCCCGCAGAGACCCTTAGTATAGAAGAGGCAGTACTCGTTATGGCTCGTGTAAGGCCTCTCTGTGCTAGGGATCTGAATACGGGCTACTATGGAGCCGACGCGCATGGCCTTGCCTTCAGGGGTTATGAGGCCATCACAAAGGCCGAATGTCCCCAAGCCTGAAGCAAAGGCAGCATGCCTTTCTGACCAATTTGAGGCGAGCACGTACTTCTCGGACTCCCTGACAGACCACTCAGGACTTAGTTGAGGCGCCAGGGAATGAAACCCGGCCTTTGTCAGGGTATCTACAACATGCTTTCTCAATGCCTTGTTTGCCTTTTCTCCATATATGCGTGCCCTGGCCCAGCGCTCCGAAGGGTATCTGGTCTCTTTCCTGTTGTCCTCCTTGGTTACTTCCTTCTGAAGCAGCACCCAGGTTATAACCGTGAGGTCACGGGGGCTTGCATCCAGTTCAGTGAAGGTCATGGAAAAGATTTCATGGGGGGTCCAGTGAAAAGGGCCTACATAGGTCTTATAGGAATGGAACAGGGGGTCATCACCACTGGAAAAGCCCACAACGAACCTTTCAAAGGCCTTTTCCTTGAAGCCTCCTCCTAAGGTATTACTCGGAGACTTATCCAAGAAATCACTGATCACGGACTCGATCCAAGACTGGCTATTCTCTTCTGATGCCATTCTTTCCATTTCTTTTCTCACCTCGTGCAGAAATCTTCGATCACCATGAAGATGAAATTCCAAATGGGCTACAGGGCAGGCGGGCTCTTCCCTGAAATAAGGATGAATTATAGGCCAACGGAGCCACTAAAGTCAAAGGGCCATTTCGATCTCCCGGGATCTGGTGAGAAGTGAAGCGGAGGCTAAATATACATTACCTGGGTTTTGTTGATTTTTGCTATAATAAGAATTAAACCATGTGCAGCCTTGTTTAATGAGTTTCTTGTAGAGATTCGTTTAAGGCATGGAACAGCCGCTGAGAGAACAATGCTTTCTATTGCCATAGTAACCAAAAACGAAGAAGAAAGGCTCCCCGATTGCCTCAAGAGCGTATCCTTTGCAGAAGATGTCCTTGTTGTGGACTCTGACAGCACAGACAGGACCGTTGAGATCGCAACATCCCTCGGCGCCAGGGTCATGACTGAGCCGTGGAGGGGCTATTCCGGGCAAAAGCAATTTGCAGTGGATCACTGCATTCATGATTGGGTCCTCATACTCGATGCCGATGAACGCATACCGGAGGAAACAGCAAGGGCTATAAGGAACGTGATCGCTGACAGTGGGAAGAGAGTGTCCGCCTATAGTTTTAGGCGAAGAAACTACCTCCACGGGCGATGGATCAAGCATTGTGGCTGGTGGCCGGACAGGATCGTACGCCTCGTCAACAGGAAGGAAGGCAGGTTTGACGGCAGGCGTGTTCATGAAAGCTGGATAACACAGGGACAGGTCAAGAAGCTCGATGTGCCCATCGATCATATCAGTTTCAGGGACTATTCAGAGCTTGTCCACAAGATGGAGAATTATTCAAACCTGGGTGCTATGGAATTGTTGGACAACAATAAGAGGGTGAGCCCCTTTACCCCTGCGCTGCACGGGGCGTGGATGTTTCTTCGGACTTACATTATGGAGCTTGGAGTCCTTGATGGTTTCGATGGTCTTGTTATCTCGATTATGAACGCGGGCGGCTCATTCTTGAAATATGCTAAGGCCAGGGAACTGGTGAGGTCCCAAAAGAGCAAGGAAAGAGCAGCGGGCCGAGTAAATGAATGACCTGAGTGGCAAGAGAATTCTCATAATAAAGCTTCGGTACATTGGAGACACCCTCAGCCTTCTCCCGATCGTCGAAAACCTCAAGGAGAAGGCGACCGGTGCGGTGGTTGATATCATGGTCAACAGGGGAACCGAGGAGGTCCTGGCGCACCATCCTGGAATAAGGAAGCTCTGGATCTACGACCGGAAAGTCGCCAAGAAAAACATCTTATCTTCAATAAGTTATCATATATATTTAATCCAAACTCTGAGAAGGCAGCGCTATGATTACGTGATTGATTTTACCCACGGAGACAGGTCTGGATTCCTCTCCTTTATGACCAGGGCACCCTATCGCATAACCCATCATGTGGCTAGCAGGTTGTCCCGCACCCTAATGAATCGTATCGTCTTCCTGGACCCATCGAAATACCATATTGTGGACTATCAGCTTGAACTCTTGCGCACCCTGGGGATCAACCATTTCAACCGGTCCTTCAAGATATATATCCCTGATAGCGTGAGAGAAAAGGTCTCCAGGATTCTGGCTCATTTCGATGCGGGCCCCGATGCTCCAAAGGTGGTGGTCCACCCTGGAGCAAGGAAGAGACTGAGGCAATGGGGCACGGAGAGGTTCGCGGGAATAGCACGACTCCTCCGCGAGGAGTTCCGGGCTCCCATCCTATTGCTTGGCGGACCCGGCGAAGAGGAGTTGATTCATGAGGTGGAAGCAAAGATGGGATTCGATGCCTCCTTCAAGTCTGCAAAACTTGGCCTCCTCGAGATGGCTGCCTTGATCGAGGGTTGCGATCTCTTTCTAGGGAACGACTCTGCACCGGGTCATATAGCTGCCTCGGTGAACTGTCCTTCCGTTACTCTTTTCGGGCCTACCTTCCCTCACCAGTGGCGGCCTTACAGTTCCGTGGCCCAAGTAGTCTTCAAGAATGTGCCCTGTTGTGGCTGTCCTCAAGAGGTGTGTATTCGACCGGATGACAATTGCATGGACATGATAGGAGTGGAGGAGGTCTGGGAAAAGGTAAAATGCTCATTACAATCCAAGGGCTTTTATGGCTTGAATAAATCGGACTAGACGGTATAATAACCACTTGAGCGAAGAGGGATTCTCAGTTCCACGAGGTTATTATCCCGAAACACAGGCCACTGCCTGTTCCTGCAGGTGGTGGTTCCAGCTTTGCGGGTAGGTGAATGATTCAAACCGTCCCGTTATAATGTTTCTCTCGCCCGTCAGAGCATAGCGGAGATCCCGCCCCTGCGGGGTTCCCTTTCGGCTTCGCTCTGCGAGAGATAACTTGGACCCTTTTAGGGTCAGCATTGAAACCACCCCTTCCACGGGTGGTTATTGACTTAAAGGCCAAAGGTGTCTGGTCTCAAGGAGGTACTGCCATGCAGACGATAACCATGGAAAGAGAGAAGGCTGGCGTCCTTGTCAACAGCTTTGTCAGGAGCGTCTACCATTGGATGTGCGTCGGTCTCGCCCTGACGGGTTTTGTGGCACTTTATGTATCGGGAAGCGAAACCCTGTTGCGGCTGGTATTTCAGAACAGGATGGTCTTCTTCCTCTTGATCATTGCCGAGCTGGCACTGGTCTTCTCCATAGCAGGAATGATAGACAGGTTGAGCGCGGCGACTGCCACCGCCCTTTTCGTGATCTACTCCGCCCTTAACGGCGTTACTCTTTCCTTCGTGTTCCTCATCTATGCAAGGGCGTCTATCGTGAGCACGTTCTTCATCTGCTCTGGCACGTTCCTGGCGTGCAGTGTATATGGTTGGACCACCAAGAGGGATCTCACCTCCTTGGGAGGATTCCTCATGATGGGGCTCATAGGGATCATCATTGCTTCTCTGGTAAACCTGTTTGTGAGGAGTAGCTCAATGAGCATGATAGTGAGCTACATAGGGGTCCTCGTCTTTGTGGGATTAACCGCCTATGATACCCAGAAACTAAAATACATGGCCTTGACCCAGCCCGCGGGATTAGAAGGTTCTGTCGTCAGAAAAGGGGCTATTCTGGGTGCCCTTTCCCTCTACCTCGACTTCATCAACCTGTTCCTAATGCTCCTCCGGATCTTTGGCCAGGGCAGAGAATAGTCGAGCGCTGAGCCGGACGGTCCCAATCAACCTGGATGAGCTCAGGGAGACGCATTTAGAGGACTCTTCGTGCCTATGGCGTTTGTGCCCTCATACATTGAGCTTCTTGAAAGGGGTGTCCTCGAGAAGAGGAAAGAGGATGCCCTTTCACTCATGAAGGCCTGCAGCGTCTGCCCCAGAGACTGCGGTGTAGACCGCCTAGAGGGCGAAATGGGGGTGTGCAGCACCGGGAGAAGGGCAAGGGTGGCAAGTTACAACTCCCATTTCGGAGAAGAATCTCCCCTTGTCGGAAGGCATGGTTCTGGGACGATCTTTATCAGTTCCTGCAATCTATTGTGCGGTTTTTGTCAAAACTACGAGATCAGTCACGGAAGGGAAGGAGTGGACGTTGAGCCCGAACAGATGGCCGAGATGATGATTCAACTCCAAAGGAGGGGTTGCCATAATATCAATTTTGTGACGCCGACCCACGTGGTACCACAAATTCTGGAGGCCTTGCCCATAGCCGTGAGGGCCGGGCTCAGGGTCCCTCTGGTCTATAATTCCAGTGGCTACGATAAGAAGGAGACGTTGGAGATCCTGGATGGTGTCTTTGACATATACATGCCTGATTTCAAGTTCTGGGACGGGAAGTGGGCTGATCGATATTGCAAGGCGCCCGACTATCGGGAGGTGGCCATGGGGGCGATCAAGGAGATGCACAGGCAGGTGGGGGATCTGATCCTGGACGAGAGGGGCATAGCTCAGAGGGGTTTACTGGTGAGGCATCTTGTTATGCCAAACAAGGTGGCAGGGACAGGCGAAATCTTGGACTTCTTGGCCAAGGGCATTTCCGCGAATACCTATGTGAACGTCATGGACCAGTACAGGCCCTGTGGAGAGGCCTACGATGACGAATTTATCAATCGCCGTCTGAAGGCGAGGGAATTCAGACAGGCCATGGATGAAGCCAAGAAGGCAGGTCTGGATCGTCTGGATAAAAGAGACGTCATAAGGATAATTTTCAGCCCATGAGCACAGAGGAGAGGACATTCATCATTGGTGATGTGCACGGCTGCCTGATCATGCTGAAGAGGCTGGTGGACAAGATTGACTGGCGGCCCGGAAAGGACAGGCTGATATTCCTGGGGGACTATATTGACAGGGGTGAAGACTCAAGGGGGGTTATTGACTACATAATCGCCCTGTCCAAGGTTTCGCCTCATGTCCAATGCCTTCTGGGCAACCATGAAAGCAGTTTCTTGAGCTTCCTGGAAGGGGGAGATGTCAGGCCTTTCCTCCTCAATGGGGGGGAAACAACCCTGAGGTGTTATGATGTTTATGACACGGCTGAGATGCACAACATTGTACCCCATGACCACCTGGTCTTTCTCCGGTCCCTGCGTCCCTGGATAGAGTTGGATGACTATTACGTGGTTCACGCAGGCTTCCGTCCCGGGGTGGCTTTGGATAACCAGAGGCTGGATGATATGGTGTGGATCCGGGAAGAATTCCTGTTGTCCGGATATGATTTTGGAAAGACAGTGATATTTGGCCACACTCCCTTTGCCGAGCCTTTTGTGACAAAGGGCAAGATAGGACTGGATACGGGCGCGGTCTACGGGAACAAATTGACCTGCCTCGAACTTCCCTCCTTCAAGTTTCACTGGGTGGAGGCCTCATCCCTTGACTGAGAGAGACAAAATGGATACCAAGGAGGTTTACAGGGGCGCGAAAAAGGGTTAGGGCGAATTTTGAGCCTTCGGAAAAGACTTCCCGCCGGCCACCCGCTATATATGTTGTCTTCGAAATCCCTCCCGGGCGTTACCGGGCTCAATCGTCAGATGTCTTCCAGGTTATACTTGGTAATGAGCCTGGAGAGGTAAGTCCTCTGGATGTCCATTATCTTAGCAGCCTTGCTTCTGTTTCCGCCCGTGTGTCTCAGGTTGAGGAGAATGAACTCTCTCTTAAACCTGTCGATGGCCTCCTTCAGAGTCAATCCCACTTCCATCCCAGGTTGTCCCAGTCTTTCCCCGGAGATGGGGAGATCTTCGGGCAGGATCTCTCTCTCGTTACCCATCACGACGGCCCTTTCCATGGCGTTCCTCAGTTCCCGCACGTTACCGGGCCAATCGTACTCCATCATCTTGCGCATGGCAGCCTCAGAGATCCTCAACTCCTTGACGCCTTTTTCCTCCTTGAAGAGGTTGAGGAAATAGTTGGCGAGGATCGGGATGTCCTCTTTCCTCTCCCTCAAGGCCGGCATATGGATCTGGACGACGTTCAGACGATAGAAGAGATCCTCTCTAAAGCGGCCTTCCTTGACGTCTCTTTCTATGTTGCGATTAGTGGCCGATATCACGCGAACATCCACCGTGATTGGGACATTACCGCCGACCCTGTAAAATACCCCTTCCTGGAGGACCTGGAGTAACTTCGCCTGCATTCCCGTGGACATCTCGCCAATTTCGTCCAGGAAGACGGTCCCCCCATCGGCAAGCTCGAACTTCCCGACCTTTGTCGCCAGGGCACCTGTAAAGGCCCCTTTCTCATGGCCAAACAACTCTGCCTCCAGGAGCGTCTCGGGGAGGGCGGCACAGTTGATGACGATCATGGGTTTGGATTTTCGGGGGCCCGCCCTGTGGATGAGTCTGGCCAGAAGCTCTTTTCCTGCACCGCTTTCCCCCAGGATGAGTGTACTTGTCTTAGAATTCGCCACCTTGAGGGCGTCTGACACGACTTTCTTCAGGGAACTGCTCTCCCCAATGATTTGATATTTTGCGGCCAGTTCCTCCTTGAGATCTATATTTTCCTTCTTGAACTGTTCGATCTTTTGCGCATGGGCTATGGCCGTTGATGCCAGATCAGCAAAGGAGGTCAGGGTATTCATGTCCTGGTCAGTAATCGGGCTTCCATCTTCCTTGTCAACGATTTCAACGACCCCTATGACTCGGCCGTTTGCCTTCATGGGGACGCATGCTATGGAATGGGTCTCAAAGCCTATGGATTCGCTTATTTCCCTATACCACCGCCGATCTCTATTCACATCGGGAATCAGCAAAGGTTCTCCGGACTGGGCAACATGACCTGCGATGCCCGTACCCAGATCTATCTCAAATTTGCCGAGCTCGTCTTTCTTTTCGCCTGTGGCCACCTTGAAATAGAGCTTCTTGGTCTTTTCGTCCACGAGCAGCAGAGAACTCGCCTTGGCATTCATCATGCGAGTGGCTGTGTCTATGATGAGTTCAAGGAGTTCATCGAGATCCAGGATGGAGGATACCCATGTAGAGATTTCCCTCAGTAATGCGATGGGGGACTCATTGAAAATTACCCTGTCGGCCATAGGTTCTAACCTCGTTTCAAGGAGTGTTCACATTTTTATATATCTATAGCATAGTTTGTTCAAAATGTATACTTTTTTGTTCGCCCATAGCAGGATCCCCCTCAGTCCGCGAGGGGGCAGCCGTGGCTGGGCAGGACCCCTCCAGGCTCGAGGTAGTCGGGGCTCCTTTTGATTGTGCGCACTGGCTCCAGCATGGCTTCAAGGAGAAGGGGTCCTTTCATCGGACATACATCGCTTGGAGTGCCGATGCTTCTTGTTCAATGCGGTTGCATTTTCCCGGGAGGGTATAATATCATGGCACGGATTTCTTGAAATCTCGCGAAGAGGAGGGGAAGGCTGTGAGGCGACCTGAAATCAAGGTCCCGCCCCCGGGACCAAAGGCATCGTCATTGATCCGGTTGGACAGTAGATATGTGTCGCCCTCTTACACCCGCGTCTATCCTCTGGTAGTGAAATGGGGGAAGGGAGCGTGGATTTGTGACGTGGACGACAACATCTTCTTGGATTTCACCTCCGGTATTGCGGTCTGCGGGACCGGGCACTGTCACCCGGAGGTCGTTAAGGCCATAAAAGCGCAGGCGGATCAACTCCTGCACATGGCAGGAACGGATTTCTATTATGAACCACAGATCTATCTGGCGGAAAAATTGTCATTACTGGCTCCGGGTGACGGGAACAAGAAGGTATATTTTGGTAACTCGGGTGCAGAGTCCGTGGAGGCTGCGTTTAAGTTGGCTCGATGGCATACGAAGCGAGAGCTCAATATCGCCTTTTTCGGTGCGTTCCATGGACGCACCATGGGCGCTCTCTCCCTTACGGCCAGCAAGGCGATACAAAAGAAGCACTATTACCCCCTGGTGCCGGGGATAACCCATATCCCGTATCCGTATTGCTACAGATGTCCCTACAACCTGGCGTATCCGGAGTGTGATATAGAATGCGTAACATGGCTGGAGGAGACCCTTTTTCGCACGACCATCCCGCCTGAGGAAGTGGCAGCCATTTTTGTAGAGCCCATACAGGGTGAGGGCGGATACATAGTCCCGCCCCCCGAGTTCCACAGCAGGCTGAGCGAGGTGGCACGGAAATACGGAATGCTCTATGTTGCGGACGAGGTTCAGTCAGGCATGGGGAGAACAGGCAAGATGTTTGCTATGGAACACTACACCGTTGCCCCTGACATAATTGCCTTGGCCAAGGGCATCGCTTCGGGCCTTCCCCTGGGGGCGATGGTGGCGAGATCAGACATAATGGACTGGGAGGCAGGCTCCCATGCCTCGACCTTCGGAGGAAACCCGGTTTCCTGCCAGGCCTCCCTTGCCACCATAAGGCTCCTTCAAGAGGGACTTCTGGACAACGCAAGAGAGCAGGGAGCAGTGCTTATGGAAGGCCTGAGGGAACTTCAAAAGGGCTATGAATGCATGGGAGATGTGCGGGGAAAAGGGCTTATGGTGGGCGTGGAGATGGTTAAGGACAGGGAAACCAAGGAAAGGGCCCCTGAATTGCGAAACCAGATCCTACGGAGGGCCTTTGAAAGAGGCCTGTTGTTGCTGCCCTGCGGGGACAACACCATTCGGTTCTGTCCTGCCCTCACGGTAAGACGGGAGGAAGCAGACACATGCCTGAACATTCTTGAAGAGGTCCTAAAGGAGGTGTCAGGATGAAGGACTTACTGGAAAAACTGGACCTTTTGGGGACCCAGGAAGGTGCGGGAACGGGCACCTGGATCAGGTGCAGGGGGGACATCCTGGAATCGAGGTCGCCCATCAATGGAGAAGTCATCGGTCAGATCCGTTGTGCGGGACCTGAAGAGTACGACGCTGTCGTTGCCCGAGCAGATTCGGCCTTCAAGGAGTGGCGGATGGTCCCGGCCCCCAAGCGGGGGGACATCGTTCGCCAGATAGGCAACGAGTTGCGGGATCACAAAGAAGCGTTAGGCGCTCTCATAACCCTCGAGATGGGAAAGATACGAGCTGAAGGGGAAGGGGAAGTTCAGGAGATGATAGACATCGCGGATTTTGCCGTGGGGCAGTCGAGGATGCTTTACGGTCTCACCATGCACAGCGAAAGGCCCAGGCATCGGATGTACGAACAATGGCATCCCCTTGGCCCGGTGGGGGTCATAACCAGCTTCAACTTCCCCTTGGCAGTCTGGTCCTGGAATGCCATGATAGCGCTCGTAGCTGGAGACACGGTGGTCTGGAAACCCTCTTCAAAGACCCCAATGACGGCCCTTGCCACCATGAAACTGGTCTGGCGTGTCCTCGAAGAGAACAAGGTGCCCGAAGGCGTGTTGAACGTCGTCATCGGGACGAGAAGAGACGTGGGTGAATCCATGATCAAGGATCGCAGATTGCCACTCATTTCAGCAACAGGCAGTGTTGCCATGGGCAGACACGTGGGCCAAGTGGTTGCATCGAGGCTGGGCAGGACAATACTGGAATTGGGAGGAAACAATGCTGTTGTCGTCACTCCTTCGGCGGACTTGGATTTAGCGGTGAGGGCCATCCTTTTTGGGGCAGTGGGGACGGCAGGACAGAGGTGCACCACCACACGAAGAGTGATCGTGCACAGGAAGATAAAGGAAAAGCTCCTCGGGGGGCTGATCAACGCCTACGGTCAGGTGAAGATAGGCAACCCCCTTGAGCACGGGGTCCTAATGGGCCCCCTCGTGGACCGGGAAGCGGTCAACGGAATGATGGAAGCCTTGGATGAATTGAGGAAGCGGGGTGGAAAGGTCTGCTATGGCGGCCAAATCCTGACCGGGGGCATCTATGATGCCGGAACCTATGTTACCCCCTGTATATGTGAAGCGAAGGCTGATTTCCCCGTGGTCAAGAAGGAGACCTTTGCCCCTATCTTATATGTCATAGAATACGATCACATTGATGAGGCAATCGAATACCAAAACGGGGTCCCCCAGGGCCTGTCCTCTTCCATCTTTACCAACAACCTGATGGAGGCGGAGATCTTCCTGAGTCACGCGGGAAGCGACTGCGGGATAGCCAACGTAAACATCGGAACGTCGGGGGCAGAGATCGGTGGCGCCTTTGGAGGTGAAAAGGAGACAGGGGGCGGTCGCGAGGCGGGCTCAGATGCGTGGAAAGGCTATATGCGCCGTCAGACCTGTACCATAAACTGGTCTAAGGACCTGCCTTTGGCCCAGGGGATCCGATTCGAAAGCAGTTGAAAGTTCAGGGCTCCTCTGACAATCTGTGCTCGAGCCAGACAAGGACCTTCTCGAAATCCGCCTTGAGTTGGGCCATGGCCCTGCCTCGGTGGCTGACTCTGTTTTTTTCTTCCGGGGTCATCTCTGCAAAGGTCTTCTTCAATGGGGGATAGTAGAATACGGGGTCGTAACCGAAGCCGTTCTCACCCCTCATCTCGAGTGCTATCTCTCCCTCGCAGACCCCGTCAAATATGAGTGCCGGCCCCTTTGGTACCGCAATGGCTATGACACACTCAAAGAGAGCCTTCCTGTTTTCTATTCTTTCCATGGCCTTCAAGAGCTTCAAATTGCGGTCCCTATCCGTGGCACCGGGCCCCGCATACCTGGCAGAGTGGACACCGGGCATTCCATTCAGGGCCTCCACAACCAGGCCGGAATCATCTGCAAGGGCCGGAAGCCCCAGCACCTTTGCCGTAAGATGAGCCTTCCGGTATGCATTCTCCTCAAAGGTTTCGCCATCTTCCTCGATAGGCGGAATGGTCCCAAACTCTGTCAGGCCTCTGATGACAACATCGAAACCTGAGAGGAGGCTCTTGATTTCTTCGACTTTGCCCCGGTTGCGGGTCGCAAGGACGAGTGGCCTGTCGACCATTATGGGATTATTCAACCTTTCTTGGCGTTACGTTTGAGGCGGAGACCATGATCAAAGGGATGACACGCCTCGACTAGAGCAGATGCTTAATGCCATTAATCTCAAGACGCCTGATGATCTCCCGTACATCCTGGGATCTCCCCAAGTCAGCCACCAGCAGGGCGTCCTGGGTGTCTACCACCAGGCAACGCTTCAATCCCAAGCAGGCAACCATTCTCCCGTTCCTGCTTGACACGAAGTTTTCCGCACAATCGACGAGGATCGTTTCCCCCTCAGCGAGATTGGAATCTTTGTCATGTTCCTCTGATCTCAAGACAAAGAGGGACTCCCAAGAGCCGACGTCGCTCCATCCGCAATCGCTTGGAACGACGTAGACCGGCTCCCGGGTCTTTTCCATGATTCCGTAATCAAAGGAAATGCTTTCAAGACCTTCGTAGACATTGAGGACCTCTTCCTGAAAGCGGGGGGTATCCAGTGCCCTTCTTATCCTTTCCAGTCCTTCGAAGACCTTGGGGAGGTGCCTCTTGATCTCTCTCATAATGGTTTCGGGCGTGGCCACAAAGATGCCGGCGTTCCACAGATACTCACCGGAGACAAGGTATTGCTCGGCCCTATGGAGATCGGGTTTTTCAACGAAGGCCTCGACCCTGTAAGCGCGATTGTCCTGATGCTTTGATTTGCGGATGTATCCGTAGCCCGTGTCTGGCCTTGTGGGAACGATCCCAAGCGTGACAATTGCCCCCGAATCAGCAATGTCCAGGGCATCTCTCAGATTCCCTGTAAAGGCCCCGGGCTTTCCAATATAATGATCAGCCGGGAGAAAGGCCACAGGCCCCTTGCAACCAAGATGGGAAGCATAGATTGCCCCAAAGCCGATGCACGGGGCCGTGTTTCGCCCTATTGGCTCGGCCAGAAAGTGAACCTTGCGGCCTTCAAGGAGATCCTGTGCCTGCTTCAGGTGGTTCTCGCCCAGGACTATGATTATCTCCTCATCCCTTGCCAAAGGATGCAGGCGATTGCACGTCTCCACGAGCATCGGCTCCTTTCCGCTGATGTTGAGAAACTGCTTTGGCCGGTCTTTTCGGCTTGCTGGCCAGAACCGGGTGCCCGAGCCACCAGCCATAACGACCATGTGCATGCCATCCTCCTTCTATCTTCTACTCCCGCATCTCAGAATCTCTGCGGCCTGTGGAAATCATATCCCCTTCAGAGGCCGGCTCGCCTTATAGGGAGCTCAAGTTCTATAGGCCGCGTTTATTGAAACGTATTTATGGGTCAGATCGCAGGTCAGGACCCGAGATTCGTGTCCGCCTTTGTTGAGGTCGATGGTCACCGTGAATTCATCCCTTTTCATCCTCTCAGCCGCATCCGTTTCCTGGTCGGTTCCCGTTGCCAGCCCTCCTTCCACGACAAGGATGTCGTCGATTCTTATGGAGACTTTCTCTTCATCCATATGAATACCCGAACGCCCCAGGGCCGCCATTATCCTGCCCCAATTTGGGTCCTGTCCATAGAAGGCGGTCTTGACCAGGGCTGAATTGGCAACGGTCCTGGATGCTTTCTCCGCATCCTCTCGTGAAGCCGCGCCCCTGACCTTCACAGATACCAGTTTCGTAGCACCTTCACCATCCTTTACTATCATTCTTGCCAGGTCTTCAGCGACCAGAAACATCCCTTTTTTGAATGTCTCTAACTCGCTCTCGGACAAGGGGCTGCTGTTCGCCGTCCCGTTAGCCAGCGCAAAAACAGTGTCGTTTGTACTCGTGTCTCCGTCAACAGTGATCCTGTTGAAAGTCTTTTCAACGGCCCCAGAAAGGGCATCCTGGAGCTTTGACCTCTCGATCCCTATGTCGCTGAGTATGAAGCACAGCATCGTAGCCATTTGAGGCATGATCATACCCGCACCCTTCGCCATCCCCAGGATGTGGAAGGGTCTTCCTCCTGCCGTCCCCTGGAATTTGCTGATCTTGGGGAATGAGTCGGTCGTCATGATGGCTTCTGCAACTTGAGAAAGCCCGCCACCCGAAAGGGCCCTGACAAGGCCCGGGATGGCCCCGCCGACCGTATCCCTATCCAAAGGGGCCCCAATAACACCGGTGGAGGCAACCAGGACTTCCTCCGCCCCGATGCCCAGATCCCTTGCCACCAGGTCAGCCGTGAGCCTTGCGGTCTCCAATCCCTCTTTACCTGTGCAGGCATTGGCATTGCCTGAATTGACAAGAATTGCCCTGGCCCTCCCCCTTTTTATGTGTTGCTGGCTAAGAAGGACGGGTGCGGCCCTGACCGCGTTGCTCGTGAACACTCCTGCAGCGACCGCCTCCCCCTCAGAGAATATCAGGCCCAGATCGAGGGAGGCGTCCTTCTTGATTCCCGCGGCTACTGCGGATCCCTTGAATCCGTTAATGAGCACCTCTTTCATGCCATTCACTTTCTTTCTCCCCCGGTGTCTATGCTGTCGCCCCGCAGCACTTCTTGTACTTTTTCCCACTCCCGCAGGGACAGGGGGCGTTCCGCCCGATCTTCTTGCCCTGCCGGCGAACTGTCTCAGGCCGGGTGCCTTCGTCCCCGTGGCTATAACGCACGGCCTGCCTTCTCTTTCTCGGGACGGTTTCCTCGGCCGGTCTTTGTCTCAGGAGCTGGATACGGGAAAGGGTCATGAGCGTCTCTTCTCTTATTCGGTCCATTAGTTCTTCGAAAAGGGCAAAGCCTTCCTTTTGGTATTCCCTGAGGGGATCGAGCTGGCCATAGCCCCTTAGGCCGATGCCTTCCTTCATGTGTTCCATGTCTTGCAAATGAGTAACCCATTGGTTATCAATAATCTGAAGGATAACATAGCGCTCCAGTGCCGCCATGTCCTCCTCTCCTATGAGCTCTTTTCTCTTCTCAGAGGATTTCCGGGCTTCCTCCTTAATCAATTCCGACAATGATTGCACCGTTAAGGTGTCCAAGGCGTCCTCGCCCAATTCGTCGGGTCCTACTCGGGGTTGGAAGCCGAATATCCGAAAGGTGCTTTCTTTCAATCCTTGAATATCCCAATCTTCGGGATGGGTCCGGGGGTCCGTATGCCTCTCAACGAGGGAGTCAACCTTCTCCTCCATCATGCTTAGGACGATTTCGTCCAGCCTCTCCCCTGTAAGGATATCTTTTCTCAGGGAATAGATGATCTCCCTGTGTTTGTTCATGACATCATCGTATTCCAACAGGTGCTTCCTGATATCGAAGTTATGGGCCTCCACTTTCTTTTGGGCATTTTCAATGGCCTTGGAGACGAGGCCGTGTTCAATGGGTTGGTCTTCTTCCATCCCCAGGCGATCCATGATGGAGGCCAGTCGATCGGAGCCGAAGATCCTGAGGAGGTCATCTTCTAAGGAAAGATAGAACCTGGAGGAACCCGGATCTCCCTGGCGGCCTGCTCGACCCCTCAGCTGGTTGTCTATGCGCCGGCTTTCGTGTCTCTCCGTGCCGAGGATGTGGAGGCCGCCCAGGTCAACCACTCCGGGCCCAAGGACAATATCCGTCCCGCGACCAGCCATGTTCGTAGAGATAGTGACCGTCTTTGGCTGGCCGGCCATGGCAACGATTTCGGCTTCCCTCTCGTGGTGTTTTGCATTCAACACGGAATGGGGGATACCAGTACGCGTCAACATCTTGCTCAGCATTTCGGACTTCTCGATGGTAATGGTTCCCACGAGCACAGGCTGACCCTTTTCGTAGAGTTCCTTGATCTCACCCACAACCGCCTTGAATTTTTCCCTTTCGGTCTTGTAGATTACGTCAGGGAAGTCGACCCGGATCATCTCCTTGTTGGTGGGAACGACAATGACTTCCAAGTTATAGGTACTTGCAAACTCCGCTGCCTCTGTGTCGGCGGTTCCGGTCATGCCGGCCAATTTCTCATACATTCGAAAATAGTTCTGAAAGGTGACCGTGGCAAGTGTCTGGTTTTCCTCTGCCACACTCACCCCTTCTTTGGCCTCTACGGCCTGGTGCAGCCCGTCACTCCATCTCCGGCCTGGCATCATGCGGCCCGTGAATTCGTCCACGATGACAACCTGATCGTCCTTAATGACGTAGTGGACGTCCTTTTCAAAGAGCCAATAGGCTTTTATGAGTTGCTGTGTGGCATGGAGGAGTTCACTGGATCTCATGTAGCGTTCTTCCAGTTCTTGGAGTCGTTCGGCCCTTTCTTTTTCGCCGAGTCTGTCGTCCTCCCTTATGTTGAAGCTCTCCTGCTCTAGGTCAGGCAGTATAAAGTCCCCGTGGCCGGCGGTTGCGAGGAGCCTGATCCCTTTTTCCGTCAGGTCAACAGAGTTGGTCCGCTCGTCGATCGTGCAATACAGCTCCTTATCCAGATCGGGGAGGAGCTTCTGAGCACTCAAGATACTCTCCATTCGATCGATATGCTTCTTTAGGGCCTGATTGTTTGCCAGTATATCCAGGAAGACAGGGTTCTTGGGGTCGCCTCTCTTGACCTGGAGGAGCATCTCAATAGTCTTGTCGCTCTCGTCACCCTCCTGGAGTCGAGAGCGGACTTCTTTCAGGATAGATCGTATGACCGCGCTCTGTTTCTTCTTAAGGGCTATGACTAGGGGCTTCACTTCAACGTAGACCTTGTTTTGACTCCTTTCCACAGGGCCACTTATGATCAGAGGGGTCCTGGCCTCATCAATCAGAATACTGTCGACCTCGTCAACAATCGCGTAGTGGAATTCCCTCTGGACAAAGTCTTCCAGATCGAATTTCATGTTGTCCCGGAGGTAGTCAAAACCGAACTCGTTGTTGGTTCCATAGGTGATATCACATGCATAGGATTCCTTCCGTTCCGCATCGCTCATGCCATGGACGATGACACCGACGGACAGCCCCAAGAAGTTGTATATTCCCCCCATCCATTCGGCATCCCGTTTGGCCAGGTAGTCGTTAACGGTTACCAGGTGTACTCCTCTTCCGGTAAGCGCATTCAAATAAAGGGGCAAGGTGGCGGCAAGGGTCTTGCCTTCTCCGGTCTTCATTTCGGCGATCTTGCCTTCATGGAGCACCACACCTCCGATCAGCTGGACGTCGAAGTGACGCATACCCAGAACCCTCACAGAGGCCTCTCTCACGGCGGCGAACGCCTCTGGAAGAAGATCGTCCAGTGTCTCCCCCCGTGAAAACCTTTCTTTGAATTCATCGGTCTTGGCCCGGAGTTCGGCATCGGACAGACCTTGAAACGCAGGCTCAAGGGTATTGATCCTCTCTACCAAGGGGCTGATTCTCTTCAATTCCCGTTCGTTCTTGCTTCCGAAAATATTCTTGATGATGGTTCCTAGCATCTCTCGGTTTCTCTCATCTCATGATGTTGGTTGTGGCGCTGAACTGAGGTCGGGCCATCGGCGAGCAGGCCATTGTTCCTGCATTCCATCATCCCAGGTTCTTTCTCGAATCAAAGGGCCTCGGAGCGATTCACAGGCCTTTCCCGAGAAGTTGCCGCCGCCTTTGGACCAGAAACAGATTATACACAAAAAAGACGGAGATGGGAATCTGAAAGCTAATCGAGGATATAACGGAGGGGATTTACGGGCACACCGTTCAGATGGACCTCATAGTGGAGATGGGGGCCTGTCGTGCGCCCGGTTTCGCCGACCAGGGCTATCGTCTGGCCGCGCTTTACGCGCCGTCCTTTCTTGACCAACACCTTGTCAAGGTGGGCATAGACCGTCTTGATTCCGTAATTGTGATTTATCGTCAAGACCTTTCCGTAACCGTGATCCCATCGAACGGAAGAAACCACGCCGTCGCCCGGCGCGATGATGGGAGCCGTTTTCCTAGTGCTGATATCAAGCCCCCTGTGAAACTCCCTTTTTCCCGTGAAGGGCGAAATCCGGTACCCAAATCGAGAACTCACCCATCCCTTGGTAGGCCAGATCGAGGGCGTGTGAGCGAGCATGGATCTCTGCTGGTCAAAGAAATCATAAAGCTCGTTCTTCTCGCTCTTCTGGATGGAGATCTCTTCCTCGATGTCTTCCAGTGATTGGTGCATGAGCCGGATGAGCTTCTTGTGGGCCTTTTCCATGGCGACATCTGGATCCGTCAGAGATGGATCAGACCCTCCGATCCCCGGACCCTTGACATTTTCTTTACCCATGTCGTAGTTGACCATGGTCTTCAGTTTCTGGTCGAACTTCTTCAGCTCGATCAGTTTCTTGCTGATTTGATCGATCTTTTGGGTCAAGACGATGAGCTGGGTCCGCTGGAGTTCGTTTTCCTTCTTGAGCCTCGCCAAATAGGGGATCCTTGATTTTGCAGAACGGTAGTCTGCCACCAGGAGCCCGGTTGAAATGAGGAACAACAGGCAGAGAACGGAAGCGATGGGGAGCAGGCAGCGAGGGATCCTGATCTGCCTCACCCTCTTGTTTCCCTCGGGCAGGAAAACTATGGTCGTCTTTCTCGTAGCCACCACAGACCCTCCTTCTGGAATAGAGCGAAAGGTCACATAACTACTTTACACAAGAAGCTCAAAATTGTCAACTTTTGGGCAGGGTATATTCATGTTAAAGAAAAAGGGGCGATATGGTAACACCAAGGCAATTCTTCCGTACTTGGATTAAACTTATATTTAACTAGATGAGTCCAGTCAATAATTTTTTTCACCCTTCATCGTAACCGACTCATATATCCTTTGAGCAAGGGATGGTCCAATACCGGGAACCTTGACCAGGTCCTCAATCTCTGCGTCAATCAATTTATCTAAGCCACCAAAATACCTTAATATTTGCTTCTTCTTTCTTGGCCCAAGCCCTGGGGTCTCATCCAGAACAGACTCCTTGAAACCCCTTTTCGAGAGTGTGCGATAGTAGAGAATGGCCCTTCTGTGAGCTTCATCCCTTACCCGCATGAAAAAGAGGAGCGCAGGGTGATCTGGATTGAGTAAGACAGGGTTTTTCCTGTTCGGGAGGTAGATCCTCTCGGACCGATCCTTTCCCCCTGGTTTTGCCAGGGCAACCACTTCGGGCGGATCCCCTGGGGAGAATCTGTGTATCATCTTCTTTACTGCGTTGAGATGCCCTTTTCCTCCGTCAACCAAAAAAAGGTCTGGAAGATCGGCCTTTGAAAGACGTCTTCTTGCCAGCTCAGCAATCATTCCATAGTCGTCAACCCCCTTCACTCCTCTTATCCTGTAATTCCTGTAGCCCTTCTTGTTGGCTCGGCCGTCCACGAAGGACACGACGGCTCCCACGGCCAAGTCCCCCTGGATATTGGAAATGTCAATCCCCTCTATCACCCTGGGGATTCTATGCAGTCTGAGACTGTCCCGGATCACCTCCCCGAGCGGCTTTGTCCGGGCCTTATCTTCTCTGATCAAGAGCTCTCGGGCATTCTTGAGGGCCATCATGACGAGTTTCCGCTTCTCCCCGCGTACGGGGCAGCGAATGCGGACCCTCTTCCCGGCCAGTTCAGAAATCCACTCCGTGATAGATTCATGGTCTTCTATTGGTCGAGAAACCAATATTTCTCCTGGTATAAATGATTCGCGAGAATAGTACTGTTTTATGAAGGCCTCCATGACCTCCGAAGACCCGGCATTCTCTTGCTTGATCTGATAGTCACCGCTTCCCGTAAGGTAGCCTTTCCTTACGAACAGGATCAGGATCAGAAATGAACCCTCCTTCTCCGCCATAGCAATCACATCCCGATCTTCCAACCTGGTGGAGACCACATTCTGCCTCTCCATCACTCGCTCAAGGGCCCTTATCTGATCTCTTATCTTGGCTGCCCTCTCAAAGTTCAAGGAATCCGAGGCAGCTACCATGTCGTGCTCAAGTTTGTTGGTCAATTCCTGATTACGGCCCTCCAGAAACAGTTTGACCTGCTCGACGATTTCTCTATAGGTGGGATCAGACACCTCATTGACGCAGACCCCGAGACACCTGCCAAGTTGGTAGTTGAGGCAGGGCCTCGTGCGTTTCGGCAGGGAAAGGCCTTTACATTTCCTCAGGTGGAAGATCCGGTCGATCAGCTTCATGGTGCTACGAACTGAATTGGCGGAGGAGTAGGGCCCGAAGTAGAGGGCGCCGTCCTTCTTGATCTTCCTGACGATTACGAGTCTGGGATAGGGGTTCTGAATATCCAGGCGCAGGCAGGGGTACTGCTTGTCATCCCTCAGCACGATATTGTATCGGGGCAGATGCTTCTTGACGAGATTACTTTCGAGGATAAAGGCTTCTTTTTCCGTTGAGGTCAGCATGTACTCCAGGCTCTTGGCCCGGCTCATCATCATCGCCGTCTTGGGGGAAAGCCCATTGGAGGACTTGAAATAAGAGAGGACACGCTTTTTCAGATTCTTTGCCTTGCCAACATAGATGATCTTTCCGGATTTCTCCCGGAAGAGGTAGACCCCCGGGGCCTCAGGCGCGCGTTGGGCAGATCTTTCTAACTCCAGGTTCGGATTTCTCGATGCTTGCATGGTTATGGGACCAGGATCACAAATTCCAGGCACCAAATGGCATGAACTCGTAAAAAGTCAAAATTGATACGCCCGTAAAAAGTCCCAAAACCGTCATGCCGGACTTGATCCGGTATCCAGAACGTCTTGAAATCACTGAATTCCTGCTTTCGCAGGAATGGCAGAAATGAGCGTTTTCGGACTTTTTTCGAAGCCATCACCATTGGAAAGGCCAATGTCCAGGTGTTTGACCATGATGACCATGTTGTGGAGGTTGCCCTCCCTGTCTTTCAAGAAACTCCTGAGGACGGCCTCCGCTTTGAAACCGAGTCTCTTGAGGCTGCCGAGCAGGGCGGAATCCCTATCCTCGGCGAGGTACATAGCCAGGATCTCCAATTCTGCTGACATGGCCAGGTTAATGAGTTCGAGCAACATCCATGTTGCAAGGTGTCTTTCCCGAAACTCCGGATCCACAGATATCTCTATTTCCCCAATATGGCTCTTTGATCCGAAATGGGTCCTGTGGAGGGTTGCCAACCCGAGGATTCTTCCTTCGAGGATGGAGGCGATGGAAAAACCCTTTCCCCGTTCCTCCATACTCATCCAGTTCTGGATCACTTGCGGGTCCCTGACATCCTCGCCAAGAAACCACCTATCATGCTCCGGGATTCGGTCGAACAAACGGCAAAGGGCCCTGGCATCAGCCTCTTCAACGGGCCTGAGGGTCACGCCCGTCCCGTCCCTGAGAATAACTTCTTTAGGATAGTCGCCAGAGGTCATGGGCCCTAGATCCGTCCTATATCTGCGTCCAAGAACAATCACTAAAATCAGAGAGTTCGGGAGAATTTCTCAATGCCTGGATTATTGATCTTGCCTATGTTTAGGGTAAGTGATAGAAAGATTCGGAGTCAAGCATTTAATGACAGGGCCAAAAAGCGAAAAAAGAGTTGATAAAATGCATCATCAACAATATACATATAAATTTTGCCCGGTTTGCGGGGGCCACCTGGAGAACAAGAATATCAAAGAGCAGGAACCTTCCAGGCTGGTCTGCAAGGACTGCGAGTTTGTCTTTTACCTTGATCCTAAGTTGGTCGTCTGTTCCATCGTGGAAGTCGGCGACAAAGTGATTCTGTTGAAGCGGGCGATAGACCCCCAGAAAGGCAAGTGGGTGATGCCGGGCGGGTTTGTGGATAGGGGCGAGGAGATCAGGAAAGCGGCCCTAAGGGAGGCAGAAGAGGAGTGTGGGGTAAGGATCGAGTTGAAGGATCTGCTCGGCATTTATTCCTACGGCGGGAAAACGGAGGTGGTCGTTGTTTACATCGCAGAGCACAAATCAGGGGACCTGATCGTAGGGGATGAGACGGATGATGCAAGGCTCTATTCCTTGGATGAGATACCCTGGCAGGAGCTCGCATTTCAGAGTACGGTGGATGCGCTCAAGGACTATTGCAGGCGAGAAAACTTCAGCAGAAAGGAGTATGAAAGGCATCTATGATCATAGAACCTCAAAGAATAAGTGACCTGGACTCCGAGAAGAGAAGGTCCATCATGGAGAGATCCATGGAGGACATCTCGTCCATATACGAAGAGACCCTTAAGATCGTGAAGGACATAAGGGAGAACGGGGATTCGGTCTCACTCCGACATTACAAGAAACACAAGGAAGATATTTCTCCTGCCGACCTGAAGGTCACAAGGGAAGAGATAGATCTGGCTTATAAGCAGGTGAATGATAGGGTGGTGGACGGCCTGAAGGTTGCTGCCGAGAACATTGTCAGGTTTCACCGGGCCCAACGGGAAAGGGAGATGTGGTCCATAGAGATCAAGGAGGGTATCCTGGCCGGCCGTATTACGAGACCCATGGATATCGTTGGTTGCTATATACCAGGAGGCACGGCGGCCTATCCGAGTTCTATACTCATGACGGTACTACCAGCAAAAGTCGCGGGTGTTGGAAAGGTAGTCGCTGTTACGCCTCCGAACAAGGGAATGGTTGCGAATCCCGCAACGCTCGTGGCAGCTGACATAGCCGGGTGCGACGAGGTGTTCAAAGTCGGAGGACCATGGGGTGTTGCGAGTCTTGCTTACGGTACCGAGACCATACCCCGCGTTGATAAAATCGTGGGTCCTGGAAACAAGTATGTCACCGCCGCTAAGATGGCGGTCTATGGCCAAGTGGATATCGATTCTCCTGCAGGACCAAGTGAGGCCTTGATATTGGCGGATGAGACCGGGGATCCGGAATGGATCGCCGTGGATTTCCTGTCACAAATCGAACATGATCCAGACTCAGCAGCCGTACTGGTGACTACATCAGAGATCCTGGCTGAAAAGGTCTGCAGATTGATCGATGATCAGTTCGACACCCTCCCCAGGAAAGAGATATTCCAGTCATCGATCTCCAAGCACTCCCATGTGCTGATTGCGGATGATATGGAGGCGGCCATAGATTTCACCAATGAGTACGCGACCGAACACCTGCAGATCCTGACGGAGGACCCCTTTATTACCTTGAACAAGATAAGACATGCCGGGTCTATCTTCTTGGGACCCTACGCGCCCGTTCCGGTGGGAGATTATGCTTCGGGGACCAACCATGTTCTCCCCACGGGTCAGTGTGCCAGGATGTTTTCAGGGTTATCCATAGACGATTTCATCAAGAAACCCACTTTCCAATACCTTAGCAGATCCGGCTTGGAGGGGCTGAGGGACGTAATCGTCACGCTCGCAGAGGCAGAGGGCTTGCCCATTCATGCCCGGGCGGTACAGGCCAGATTCAAGAAATGAAAGAACAGGGCCATGACCGCGGTCCGGGGAAGCCCCGCTCTCATTTTCCTATCGTAGAGCCGTTGAAAGGATGTGCGCAATAGCCTAAAGAGAAGGAGGGTGTGCGAATGGCTGATATCAAAGGTTACAACATGCCGGATGATCTCTATTACCATCGGGAACATAGCTGGGCCCGGGTCGATGGGACGAGGGTGACTGTGGGTATGACGGACTTCTTCCAAAAGGAGGCAGGGGACATCGTCTTTGTTGATTTCCCTGACGAGGAGGATGAGGTGAGCCAGGGAGAAGTCTGCGGAAAGATCCAATCAAGGAAATGGATCGGAAACCTTGTTGCTCCCATCTCCGGAGAGATCGTTGAGATCAACGAAGAGCTTGAGGAGGATACGACGCTCATAAACAGCGATCCTTACGGAGAAGGCTGGATAGTCGTCATCGAGGCCACCGATGATCTCGAGTCCGAGTTGGAAAACCTGATTCATGGTGATGCCGTCGTTGCTTTTATTGAAGAAGAGATAAAAAGGGCGGAGGAAGAAAGGGCCAAGGCCTAGGCAAGGGGATTTATCGAAGGAGATTTCCCCCTCTTGTTATCTCTTTTGTGTTGGAGCCCTGGCCTCCCGTTAGGCGATGGGAGGCCTCGTTCCGTTGAGATGGTGTCCCCCATGAAGGAATCCTGGCGATTATTCAAGGATGTGTCTGTTCCTGTTTCTACTGCGGAAGGCCTGGCAGTGGATGATAGCCTGCCCCTATCTGTCACTGAACATGATTCTCCCCCTGTTCTGCACCTCTACACTTTTGTCCCATCTGTCATTATCGGAAAATATCAAGACATTGAGGCCGCCCTGAGACTGGAGAGGTGTATGGCAAGGGGGATTGAATACAACAGGAGAAGTACGGGTGGGGGAACGGTGATCATGGGTCCTGAAATCGTCGCCCTGGGTCTGGGAATAGGGATAAATCATCCCTGTTTGAATGGCGGTACCGTGGGCGGGATTTTCCAATCCCTTGGCCGGGTTCTTTGCAGGGCCCTGGAGAGATTCCATATCAAGGCCCGCTTCAGGCCGAAAAACGACCTGGAGGTGGAAGGCAGGAAGATAGCCGGCCTGTCTGCAGCTTCGGAGAAGGGGAGGGGACTGCTGTTTCATACCAGCCTTCTGGTGGATTTCGATATACCACTCATGCTCGATATCATGAACACTCCCTTAATCAAGGTCCAGGACAAAGGATACAACTGCTTCAGCCAGCGCATGACAACCGTAAGGAGGGAGACCGGAAGGGATATTCAGGTATGGGAGGTTATGGACTCGATCCAGGGGTCCTTTGAAAGGGAGTTGGACATCGGGCTCAAGGACTCGGAGCCTGATGAATGGGAAAGGGAAAACATTGACCGGCTCATAGTCAATCGGTACAGAAACAGGGATTGGATCTTCTCCCACAAACACCCGAGGTCCAGAATGGGAATAGGTCGATTGAAGACTGGGGCGGGTCTCCTCGAGGTATATCTTTCCCTCTCCGGTGGTTCAATAGAGAACGTCATCATTACAGGGGATTTCTTTGCAGCAGAAGAGGATTTGGGTCGCCTGGAAAGCGCGCTCCGCTGGGCCTCTGCCAGGGAAGAGAGTATTAGAGAAAAGGTCATTAGAGAGTGGCGCAAGGATATGATCTATGGCCTCGAGCCCGAAAGCCTGATTCGAGCTATCATGATGGCCAAGGAAAATCAGGTGAGACTGTAAGCACGGCGCACGGCCAGGTGCCGGCAAAAGTTTCTCCATTCTGCCGAAGGCGGATGGCATTATTTGTTCGGCCATGTCCGCCGGACAAAATGTCTGTGTCTGTGTGAGTTTGTGGCTAATGAGATGAATCGGTTATCAAGAAGAATTTGCAGTCCTGAATATGCCAAGATCAGTCGTGCCACGGCAATCGCCCTTGGCTTCATCCGAGGGAGGATGTACCGGGATGCGGTAAATAGGTGTGTCAATATCCTCCTCTATTATCCCGAAGGCTGCTCCGCCAACTGCGCCTACTGCGGCCTGGCCAAGAGGCGACCGGGTCAGTATCATGAAAAAAGCTTCATCCATGTGGACTGGCCCTTGTATCCCTTTGATCAGATCATCGATGGGATCAATCACGCGCCAGGATATGTGAAACGGAGCTGCATCTCTATGATAACGAACGGAAAGGCCGGGGACGACACAATAAAAATGGCACGACGGCTCAAGAAGGAGACGGAAGTTCCGGTGTCCGTCCTTTTGAGCCCGACCCTCATCAAAGAGGATGACCTGGTCGTTCTCAAAGACATGGGTGTTGACAAGGTGGGTATTGCCCTGGACCTGGCCAACAAGCAACTCTTTGAAAGATATCGCGGAAATGGCGTGGGAGGCCCGCACAGGTATGAAAGGTACTGGCAGACTATGGAGACGAGTCTCAAGGTCTTTGGGAGATACCAGGTCGGCGTCCATCTCATGGTGGGGATGGGGGAGACAGAATATGAAATGGTTCGTTTGATGGATGAGCTGTGGAACATGGGCGTTGCCAATCATCTTTTCTCTTTCTATGCTGAGGACGGCTCCGTGCTGGCAGACCGGCCCCAGCCCCCCTGGTCCAGTTATTTGAGAATACAGCTTGCACGTTATCTCATTGAAAGCGGAAGGAGCAGGCATAATGATATGGGGTTTGATCCGGAAGGGCGTATAACCCATTTTGGGCTTGAAGAAACGGTCCTCATGGAAATTATCAACAGCGGGACTCCCTTTATGACGACCGGCTGCCTGGGACCAGATGGAAGAGTGGCGTGCAACCGCCCCTTTGGAAACTGTCTTCCTGGCCCCCGCCAGTGGAACTATCCCTATTTACCCAATGGGGAGGAACTGGGCCTCGTCATTGAGAAGATCTTCCTGAAGGGATAGATCGGTATTGCTCCTTGAAAAGAACAAGGCCTTCCAAAAACCTTTTGACAAGATGGGCGAAAGATATTAATTTTTAAGCTTCTCGAAAGGGGCCGTTAGCTCAGTCAGGTAGAGCAGCGGACTTTTAATCCGTTGGCCGCAGGTTCGATTCCTGCACGGCCCACCATAGGTATTGGCTTCGGACCCACTTGAGGGGCAACCCTCGGCGGTGGCCATTCATACGCTATCCGGTAGCAAAAGGATTTCCAAGTCAGGAATATGGTTATTGGGCCATCTCCTGTTGGAAATTGAGGAGCGTCCCCATCGTCTGGTTTAGCCAGTCGTAGATCCCGCCTCGCGGGAGTCCAGGACACCCCGCCTTCTGGCGGAACAACACCGGAGCTAAACTGGAGCAGATGGTAGAAGCCTTATGATTGCTTGAAATACCAGCGTCCCCATCGTCTAGCCAGGTCCAGGACACCGGGCTTTCAATCCGGCAACAGGGGTTCAAATCCCCTTGGGGACGCCATTACACCTACCAACTGTGAACCCTTGAGGGCGTCAGTTCCTGCCACGTCGGCCTCAAAAACAATGGCGTCGTCGGCCTGGGGGTGAATCTCCTGGTTTTCGTGCCAGATCTTTTCCTTGATGTAACTGACCACTTCCGGGAAAACCCAACCTTGATCCCCATGGGTTTGCCCCGGAATGCGCCAAAGCTGGGCCTGATGAACTCCCCGAAGCTGAAATCCTTTTAAGAAAATCTCTCGCTCACTCGCTTCGCTCGTTCGAGCACTCAGAATCATGGAGTTTATCCTAAATCATGAATTTTCTTTTCTCTTTCGATTCTTTCGCGAAGCCACATTGCCATGAGTTGGGTGTGAGGGATGCCTTTCTTGCGAGCGAGTCTTTTTATGATCGAAATATCAAAGGGGTCCATTCGGAGGGAGACCGGTACACGGGCAGGGCGAGGAACCCTGAAAGGTTCTGCATCATCGAGCAATTTCTGAACCTCCTCAGGACTCTCTCCCGAAATAGCGGTGTCCCTAGGCTTTTTTGGTAGTGTTTGACAGGAGTTTCAGAGATAAAATGGCTCAGGCCTCTCAATAGCGCCATGGGCGCGGTATTAGCGGTTCAAGATCTGTAAGACCCCATTGTCATCAACGTAGTAACCCAGCG
>JAFDHO010000368.1 GCA_019308745.1 Deltaproteobacteria bacterium | reverse complement strand
TGGCCTTGTCTTTATCTTTGAGGGACTCCTTGAAAGAATTAATACTTTCTCCGAGGTCCACTTGAGCCTTGGTCTGGAATTCCCCTTTCCGGTTCAGGATAAACGCCAAACCTGTCTTTCCGATTCGAATATTTTCCACCAGGTCATTAAAGGAAACGAAATCAATGGTCGCCCGCAATATCCACGGTTCACCATTCCAGTTCTCTCTGACAGCTACGATAAAGTGGGGAAGGCCCCTTAGGCCGAGGAAGACGTCGCTTATGTAATATTCCCGCTTCATCGCCTCTTGAAACCATTGGGCTTCGGAATAAAGGGCCCTTCCCAACCTGAAAGGTCCTGAATAGGCCACCTGTATACCCCTGGCGTTGATAACTCCCAGGTCCACGAAGACAGGGCCGTAACTGGCCTGTAATAATGCCAACCTGTCCTCCAGAAAGGTTTCATCACTCAGTTCTTCGTACGTATACGTCCTGGCCATCATCAGGATGTTGGCCAGTCGTTCCTCAAGAAACCGGTCAATATTCTGTTTGTGTTTCAGCACCAGTTCGCTGATATGGGCATAGACCTTCTCATGATAAGAATGTCGGAACTGGAAAAGGATGGCAACACCTACCAGGAGCATGGGCGCAAAGGAGACTATGATGATAATAAGCGCCATGAACCTTTCCAGAGACTTGTAATAAGAAACTCTTTTGTACCCTTCTCTTTCCATTTTCTATGGCCCAAGGGCTGGATTCAGCCCGTTATCGTCTTTCGCGGTTTGAAGATGATTTGCTTAACAACTCGGAGACGGTATTTTTCAATCTATCAATACTGTTTGCGTCCTTTTCCACAACGGCGGCATGCCTCAAGATACCCTGTTGCACGTCTGTATAATCGAACAAAAAAGTGTGAATTATGACTGGCATGGTCGGTCTTTTCCTCTCTATTTTCGCCAATATCGCTGATTCCTTGATCCCCGGCAGATCCAAGTCCACTATAAGGAGATCAATAGGCTTTTCTTCCTCGATCTTCCGAAGGATCTCTTGACCGTCTTTAGCCAGGCACGGATGGTAGCCGGCCGCGGACATCTCCCGCCTTAGAAACTCCCTGATGTTGGGATTGCGATCAGCTATCAATATTCTGAATTTGTCCTTCATGTCTGCGCCCATTGAAAAGAAACCCTGTTCCACCTTTCATTTACTGATTCGTCAAAGAGAATAATACGATGGGCTTCATTCGCATCTCGTGGGAATCTCCATGTGCTTGGATATTCTTATCCATATCCTTGTACCTTTCTTGAATCCCTTGTAGAGCTGCGCATTGTATGCTGCCAGAGCGAGTTGATTCCCTACCGCCGTAAGCAGGGCCAGAACATTATCGTCCAAGGTCCACTCTTTGTCGGAAGACAGGTTCATAATGCCCGCCAGTTTTTCTCCGAGGGTCAAAGGGACACAAATAACATACTTGATGCCTTTGCTATGCAGGAGACTGGCTCTGTTGCGATCCTGAAGGCTCGACACTGGATACGCGACAAATGACCTAGTCCTCGCCGCAAGGCCTGAAAAGCCTTCCGTGATTCTCATCCTTTGCAAGCCACCCGGGTCCAAACCATGATGTGCGACAAGAACAAGACTCTTCCCTGATTTATCCAGCAGATATATCCTTCCCGAAACAAGGTCCATGTGTTTCAAGATCAAAGGCAAGGTTTCTTCCATAAACGCTCCTGTGGAAGTCCCTGCTGTTAAATGTTTGCTCAACAAATATAGGAAATGAAGATCCCGGTTTGTACGTTTCAGGACCTTTTCCGTGAACCTAAATTGCTTGTGGTATCTTGCCGGCTTCATCTTCACTTCCCGGAAAGCCGCCCCCCTGGTAACCCGCTTCCTCTTCCTTCCCTCGATTGGAGTAAATTGTACTGTGTAGCAGCCAACTCCTTGTCTTTTTGCTACTGAATGAGCAAAGGCCGTGCCGTTTGAAAAGGACAACCTGATTTTTGGCTAATTGCCTTAAATAAATGAGGAAGTTTGAAGCTTTTTCAGTTAGGCGGTTTGGGCGTAAGTGTCGAAACTCTTTACAACGTGTAAAAAGAAGACTAGAATAGCAGTTTCGGGGATAAAATGGCGCATAGCTGTGGATAGCGCTATTGGCACGGAATTAGCGAATCAAGGCCTGTAAGACCCCACTGTCATCAACGTGGTAACCCAGCGCTCTTAGGACTTCAGCTTGGGTCTTACTGGGGGTTTCAAGTCGGCGGACCGGTTTTCGAGCGCTCTTGACTAGGGTAAGCACCGAGTGGAGATGCCTCATATCATCCATTACATCTTCTGCTGTGCGCTTGATGCCAGCCTCAGCTAGTTTTAACTCCAATCTGCGCAGGTAAGCCAGGGCAACCACACATGAAAAAAGATGGCACCTGATTTTGCTATCCGTCCAATGTCTGAT
>JAFDHO010000012.1 GCA_019308745.1 Deltaproteobacteria bacterium | reverse complement strand
GATGCCCTCCATGGAAAAACTCCATACCTGGCTCAAAGGCAAAGATTTTGTCATGATGGCAGTTGACTTACAGGAACCTGCACCGCGGGTAAAAAAGTTCTTTCAGGATCACAAGCTCAGGGTCATCGGCATGGCGGTAGGCGCACGGGAATGGGACAGCAGACATTCCCTCAGGATGTTTGAATATCTTTTGGATCACGAGGGGGTGCTGGCGTCTTCCGGCTGACATCTCGTCCCGAGCGATCAACTTACTGATAAACCCGATCCCTTCTAAACATGGGCGGGCAAGCGGATCACGTACTTTGTCCCCTCGCCGGCTATAGGCTCCAGTAAGAGTTCACCCAGGTCCTTGTGTGCCGCAAGCTGAGCTATGGGCAAGCCGGAGCCTGTCACGCAGGGTTTGGACGAGTAGAAAGGGACAAATGGGTTTGGGATGTCCTCCGGTTTTGGCGGCGTTCCATTGTTGAATATCTCCACTTCCACGAAACAATGGTCCTTTTCCCAAACCCTCCCTGAGATTGTGACATGAGGCTCCTCAGGATCGGCCGCCTCGAGGCTGTTCTGAAGAAGATAGGTGAACATCGTCTCCAGGGCAGTATTGTCTCAAAAGAGAATAGGCGAGGGTGATGAAGCGATAGTCTACGTTTACCTCAACATGACGCAATCCGCTCCGCCAGTGGTATGCCAAGAAGGAGCCGCTAAACCCTTTCTTGAAAAGGGACTCGAACCACTTTGTCCAGGCTTTCTTGAGATGGCCCCGCCTCCTTTCGTGTTCTATCTGAATCCTGGTCTCCGGGATTTCCCTGAAGTATTTGTAAAAGGTTTCAGCGAATTCCTTCTTCTTTATGAAAAGATCTAGACACACCTTCAGCCTGTCCAAGTCCGCCTTCTCAAGGCCCAGCCTCTTCTGGAACCATGTCAGTCTTTCAACCGAGACGGGCAAATCGCAATTCATACATTTTCCTTCCTAATGTGTCCTTCCCAAGCAACAATAACAGTGTTCTTGCCTACCAGCGAAGTGATCTCTCTTCCCGCTCGATCATCTCTGTATGGTCTGTCATTGCTCATTGGTTACTCCTAACTGGTCACTTGTCACTTGTTTCTTGTCACTCGTATCTCTCTTCCATGCAACCCTTTTACCCTTTATCGACCGAGGTGACCATGTCACCGGTCCCCGATCGGCGGTCAGCGGTCGTCCGTCGGCCGTCACCGTTCCCGGTTCTCGGCCCTAAAACCAAAACTCCGGGTACTGCCTGTTCTTGGAGATATTGTTGACTATAAGGGCAACGATCAACATAATCAAGGCACCCGCCCCTACCGGAATGAGCGCATAGAGATACCCCAGGTCATGGATCTTTTCGCTCCCGATAACCGCGATCAGGGCGGTGGCGCCCCCAGGGGGATGAAGTGTCTTAGTCGCATGCATCAGGGCTATGGCCGTTGCCACTGCAAGGGAAGCTGCCAGCCACATATGCATATTGAAAAGTTTGTAACATATGATGCCAATGACGGCGGAGAGCACATGTCCCCCGATCAGATTTCTTGGTTGCGCCAAGGGACTCTTTACGGCCCCATAGATCAATACGGCGGAAGCCCCGAATGATCCGATGACCATCACCAGGTCCGTCCCCTCAAGGATATTGTAATTGAGATAGGCTACAGGCGTAATTCCCAAGAAAGCCCCCGCCCAGGACCACAAAATCTCGTCAAGACCGACCCTGGGAGGACTTTTTGTGTTTCCTTTCATCTTTGCTAAATAACCCATTCATGCCTCCAGAACCGAGATCCCCCCGAATCATGGTGGTTCAACACATGTTCCGAACCAAATCAGCTCTTGAAACCATACCGATCAAGCGGCCTTTTTCGTCTACGACCGGCACACGATTTATTGGGCCCTTCCCTAACACCTTTCCGATCTCCAAGACAGGCGTATCTTCTCCAACGGTTATCCCAGGTGAACTCATGATATCGGATGCCTTTTTTCCTCGAATACCTACTGCCAAACATCCGGACCCCTCCAGGCACTCTGACACGACCGCCATGAAGGTCATCTCCTCTGGCTCTCCCATTCTTTTCAAGAAGTCCTTTTCCGAAACCACACCTGCCACCTTGTTCTCTTTATCGAGCACCGGCACCCCGGAGATCCTGTGCCTTGCCATCAGCCTTGCAACTTCCTTCAGGGGTGTGTCTTCTGTTACAGCGACGACCTCCTTGGTCATGATGTCCTTGGCACTCTGGGACTTCCCGAGTCTCTCAAAGGCATGCCTGAAGGCTAAGAGGTAGACCCGCTTAAAATCGCCAGGGGTAATATCCAGATACCCATGGATTTCCTTCATGGCTTCGTAGACATCGTCATCGGAGATATCCGGGGGATCTGGCACCCCCGGCTCCAGCCGTTCCCTTCCATCGCTTTTCATAGGCCACCTCCCTGGGGACTCCCCCGAGAGGAGAGCCCCATCCCTTCTTCAATCCCACAAAGCCCCTCGCAGATTTCCTTGTACTTCCGGATACTGCCCCATGCCTTGACCTAAGTCAAGAATCGTTGGACAGCTTTCCCTGGTTCCATAAGTCCTTCCATGGCATACAACCGCCAGGATGCACATCTCTTCCCGCAAGACTGTGCCGGTCGTGGTTCCACATCATAATGGGGAACCTTGCGGGATTCGCGCATGCGAATTGCCCCCACATAGCCGTCAGGATTGCAAGCTGAGGCCCGATGCGGGAATCTGGAGGGGCATGCTTCCACATGACCATGGGGGTTGCGGAGGGGCATGCTCCCGCATGACCGCAAGGGACGAGCAGGAGCTCGCCCCCCAAGGACAATAGAAGGCGGACGGGGTGGAACCCATCCCTCCAGGGATGATAGAAGTCGGACGGAGGGTATTGCAGCTTCAAGGCTATCCTCTCGTCGCTTCTGACTCCTGCACCTGGCCTGTTCCAAAGGACTCGGAGACTCCCGTCTTCCAGGGTCCTGAAATCATCTGGTAACTGGCCAATAATCGATTTCCCAGGGTCTTTGCCAGGCGTTTATAAAAGACCATCCCATCTGCTGAATGCTCTTCCATTATTCTTTCGAGTCCCACATTTTCGACCTTCAACAACTTGCTGTCCTCCATGCATTCGGCTGATGCAGAATACAGATCCCTGCCCACAAGACTTGACCACCCAAAGAGCTCACCTGGGCGATCAACCCTGTAAACCGTATGCCCTGTTTGGCCGATGCTTATCTTCACCGATCCTTTGAGGAGAATGTAGAAGTATTGTGCCTCGTCTCCTTCTCGAAAAAGGAAGTCCCCCTTTCTGTGAGAATCTCTAACGGTAAGATCTATGAAGGCCTTCACAAAGTCCCTGTTCATCCCTCGCAGAAGATCCATCTGGTCAAAGTACATAGTCTTCCCTCCCTTCTTCCCTGGGGTGCGGGCCAACCGTTGAAGGCTCCTGCCCGGCGCCCCCTCAGCGGGAAAAGAAAAGCCAAGATAGAATTGCCAATGCCTTCTCACCAATTTGTTGTTTGGGCTTCAAGTGAGAATGTGACTTATCCTGCTCGGACAACAATACCCCAGGATCTTCGGCCAAACTCCCGTGAATGATTGTTGACGGCGAACAGGAGGCAATTTAGGCGGTTCAGATTGAGATTCGAAGCCTGTCAGCAAGACCCTTTGATGCCTTCTGATCGGGTATTCTCTGCGTTCGATGGGGCCCGGCGGATAATAAACTCAAGAAGTGGGGCAGCGAGCTTGAAACAGAAAAGGAATTTGGTCCAATCCGCTCAAGTCTTTAATAGATACTATACCTCAATACTCGGATCGTCAAACACAAAAGCGCCCCTCTTCGGACTGAGGATATCCTCCATGATGACTCAAGGAGGTTCAAGGCCAAGATCCTCAAGAAACAGTTCCGGGGGGCAAATATCATCTACGAGCTTCTGCTCCCTTCCAGTGACAGGGTCCTCTCCCTCCTACCCAGCCATTGCCAGCACGAAGTCAGCCAGGAGATCGGCATTGTCCCCAGAGGGGACGACATCATATTGTTCGAGAGGAGCTGACAATATCCATGGGCAAAGCACTTGACAAAGGAGGTATGCCGTTTTATATTGCCAAAGAAGAATATAGGACGTGTCGAAATTGAAAGACTTCATAAAAGTGATGAAGGCCCTCTCCGATCCCAACCGGATCAAGATTATCAAGATGCTCCAGCACAAGATGATGTGCGTCTGTGAGATAAAGGAAGCGCTTCAAATATCTCAGCCCAGCGTATCCAAGCATTTGAAAATACTAGAGGATGCAGGGCTGGTGGACTTCAAAAAGGACGGCCTTTGGGTAAACTATCACCTAACGGACGGGAGTAAGTCCGCCTATGTGGCCAGCCTCATGGGCAATCTCCGCCACTGGCTGGAGGAGGAGCCGGAGATCAGAGAAATCCTGGAGAAGATCCCCTATATACGAAGGGAGGAGGTCTGCCGGAGATAAGGTCGCAACGACTTCTGGATAGTCGAATAGGCATATAATTTGCGGAGGGAAAAATGGAAATAGAGGTATTGGGTCCTGGCTGCGCCAGATGCGAAGCCACCAAGAAAAATGTGGAGGAGGCCGTCTCGGAGGCGGGGGCTGAGGCAAAGATCATAAAGGTAACCGATGCCATGGAAATCGCAAAACACGGTGTCTTTGGTACCCCGGCCGTGGTCATCGACGGTGAAGTGAAGAGCGTCGGGAAGGTCCCGACAAAGGATGAGATCCTTGGCTGGATCACGGGCACCTAGTCAGCGCATGCTTTTCGCAGTCTCTTGGCGGTCTTCTAATGTCCGGAGTGCCTCGGGAAGGCAATCCCAGCCCTGGAGGGCGCGTCCAGGGCCTGGCGAGGTTTTTTCTTGGATCTTTACTCGTCTCATGCTAGCCTGGAGTGACAGGAGTCAAAGGCCCGACCGAAACTCAAGGTCTTCCTAATAATGACGTTTTCCGAGATTTTCATGAAGAAATCCGGAACACATGATGAAAGGAGTCAAGGCCTTTACGAGGCTCACCGTCCACCCTTCTGTAAGATCATCTCGGGTATCCGGTCACCCTGCTGCTCCATCTTGGACAACATAAGCGATGGGGTCTTCACCATTGATCTTGAAAAGAGAATAACCTCATTTAACAGGGCCGCGGAGTCCATTACGGGTTTCTCCAGCAGCGAAATCCTCGGGCAGTACTGCTTTGATGTCTTCCGGGCCGACATTTGTGAAAAGGACTGCCCCATGGATAAGACCCTCGCGCGAAAAGGGCCCCAGGTAAATGTGCCTGCACTGATCATAAACAAGTCTGGAATCCAAAAACCTATCAGTATCAGCACCTCCATCCTGAAAAACGAAAGGAACGACATCATTGGAGGGGTCGAGACCTTCCGGGATTTGAGCGAACTCGAAAGGTTGAGGAGGCAAATTGCAGGCCGATTCATTCCCGAAGATATCGTTGGTAAGCACCCCAGGATACGCGAGATCCTCTCTGCCCTGCCCGACATGGCTGAAAGCGAAAGCCCGATACTCATATATGGCCCAACGGGCTCCGGCAAGGAGATCATTGCCAGGGCGATCCATCACCTCAGCCCCCGTAAGGACGGCCCTTTCATTGCCCTGAATTGTGCGGCCCTGCCTGACACCTTGCTGGAATCAGAACTCTTTGGCTACGCTCGTGGTGCCTTTACCGGAGCCGCGAAGGACAAGTCCGGGAGATTCTACCTGGCAAACAAGGGGACACTCTTTCTGGACGAGATAGGGGATACCTCGACCAAATTCCAGGCAGATCTCCTCCGAGTACTGGAAGACGGGGAGTTCACCCCCCTTGGGGATACCAGGGTGCTCAAGGCCGATTTGAGGCTTGTGACAGCCACAAACGTTGATCTCAAGAAGCGGGTCAAAGAGGGAAGATTCCGCGAGGATCTCTACTACCGCCTTAACGTGGTCAAGATCTGCTTGCCACCTTTGAAGGAAAGGAAGGAAGACATACCTCTCTTGATCGACTACCTCATCCAAAAGCTCAACCTGATCAAGGGCAGGTCCATAGAAGCCGTGTCTCCGGAAGTGCTTTCTTTCCTGATGGATTACCCCTTCCCTGGCAATATCCGGGAACTTGAAAACATCATCGAGTACACCTTCATCACCTGCAAAGGGCCTGTCATCCAGATGGCGCACCTCCCAAGGGACCTGGTTGAAGAACAGGCCAACACGGGGTATCCCCTTTCTGAGCAGGAAAGGGACGAGGCCATGAAGATACGGGCTATTCTGGAGCGGTATCCCCGTAACCGACCCCTGGCAGCAAAGGCCCTCGGTATGAGCAGGTCGACCCTCTGGCGCAAGATGAAGAAGTATGGTTTGATTGATCAGGGCCTGTGAAACACAACCTGAAACCGTTTCAGAAAATGAAACGGTCAAGTCCCGACCCGATCCCCGGCCTGCATCATTTTGCTGTAACCACCTATAATCCCAAACAAATTATTGTGCTACCATCACTCCCTTTGGCATTGTATTTGCTACTAAAAAAGTGGAAAATGGCGCGTTTGTCATTCCTTCCTCCTGGTCCAAGCTCAGACGTTGAAAAGGATCCGATTCTCATGGACGTCGGGGTCCATACCTGATTAGGGAATCCAACAGCATTCTCGGGTTTATCTCTAAACTTGTACCGAGACTAACCGCTTTGCCCCACGAAGAACATGAAGATAGCTGTACCACTGTTCAAGGAAAGGGTATCGCCTCATTTCGGGAGTTCTTCACTCATAATGCTGCTTGAGATTCGGGATGACAAGATTGAAAAGGAGGCCGTGTGGGATGTTGGAGGGGAAAGCCCCATGGAAATTGCCCGGCGCCTGGTGAGTCTTGATGTCAAGAAACTCATATGCGGAGGCATTCAATCTGATTACAAAGAGTGGTTGATCAGAAAGGGGATTGAAGTGGTGGATAATCAGAAGGGATTGGTCAAAGATATTGTCCAGAGGGTATTGAAGGTCAACTTGAAGAGAGGAGGGGTAAGTCATGGCAAGGAATCTTAGGGATCGGGGCATGAGACAGGTCGCACGTGCCATTGTTCGTCTCTTACCGAGCATTTCCGATGAGAACTTCATTCGCCTCACCCAGCTCGGAGAGCGCTTGAGTGATGATCCCGAAGTCCTCGGCGCTATTCATAGGATCAGGGAACACCTTCAAACACCAGGTCACCCTGCCAAGGATCTCTTCAGGCGGGTTATGGAATACCTGCCTGCGGAGAGAAGAATCCGCCTCTTTGAGACCCTGTTCAACGGCGCTTGGTTCGAAGGAGGCAAACGCAGAGAACATTGGGCGGAAGAGCTGGGATTCCATCCACCCTTTATCATGATCCTGAGCCCGACCCTTCGATGCAACCTCCGGTGCAAGGGCTGTTACACCTTGGGGTATGGCATGAAACCTGAGTTATCTCTGGAAGTGGCCGACAGGCTCCTCCATGAGTGCGAAGAACTCGGGATCTGCTTCGTGACCATACTCGGTGGAGAACCCCTGGTCTACCCCCACCTCTTTCAACTCCTCGAAAGGCACCCAAACATATTCTTCCAGGTGTATACCAACGGTACCCTCATGACCAAAGAAAAGGCACAGCGCTTTGCCGAGCTTGGCAATTCGATCGTGGTGATCAGCATAGAAGGGGACGAGAGGGAGACGGACTCCTGGCGAGGAAAGGGGGTCTACAGGAAGATCATGAAGGCCTTTGAGTATCTCCATGACGCCCGGGTGATAATAGGTACGTCCGCCACGGTAACAAGACAGAACGTCCAGGTCGTCTCTTCCCTTAAGTTCATCGATCACATGATTTCCCTGGGCTCCTTTGCCCAAATGTATTTCCTCTATCTCCCCGTAAACGGCAAGGCCGATTTCTCCCTCATGGTCACACCGAGGCAGAGGGACCACCTGCGGAGGCAGGTGAACCACGTGAGAAACAGCCGTCCCATATTTGTTCTGGACTTCTGGAATGACGGCCCGTACGTCGAGGGATGCATTGCAGGCGCACGGCGTTACTTTCACGTCAACGCCAAGGGCGATGTGGAGCCCTGTGTCTACACCCATATTGCAGTGGACAACATCCATGAGAAGCCCCTCAAGGAGGCCCTGGATAGCCACCTGTTCCGGTTTATCAGGTCCTGCCAGCCCCACAATGAGAACCACCTCCGGCCCTGCATGATCATTGACAATCCCCACATCATGAGGGAGGTCATTGCCAGGACCGGTGCCAGGTTTACACATCCCGGAGCAGAAGAGATATACACGGTTTACAAGGACAAGATGGACGCGTATGCGGCAAATTGGGCCAGGTTGGCGGATCGGATCTGGGAAAAGGAATACAGGAAGGGCGAACAGGAGAGTCAGGCAAGAGTCGAAGCATGCATGGCCAAGGGCTCGGTCTCGCGCGGCCTATGAAGGGATCCCTGGCCCCACAGGGAAAAGCCAGAAGGGGCGTGCATCGGAAAGGAGGTCAATGACCTGCGGAAAAGAGCCATGATTGGGCTGCAAGAACCATCCCTGTTACAACGGCCAGGCTCCTTTCTTTGAGATCATGCTTCCGATGGCTATGCAGCGGTGATTGGCAGGCGCGAATCCCGCTACACTAGAAAGCCCTCCAATCCGTGCCGAGAATTCTCACATCCACTTCCCCTCCCGGCGACATGGTTCTAGGTCCAAAGTTGACACGCTCGTAAAAAGTCGCCCACACGTCATGCCGGACTTGATCCGGCATCCAGAACCATTTGAAAAGACTGGATTCCCGCCTTCGCGGGAATGACGCCGAGGGGCGTTTTGTGACTCTTTGCGAATGCATCAAAGTTCAAAGTTCTTCGGCGGTCGCCCGGCGGCGGTCGTCGGTCATCCCCCTCCCCATCCCCTACTCCTCTCCTTTTGCGATATTGTAGACATCCATTGGCGTCTTTCCTGCCTTACCCGCGATGTCCTTAAGCCGATCACCGGGGCCTGCCTTTATGCCTTTGCTCCGGAGTCTCCCGAGTGCTTCATCAAGAGGGATGCCTGTCTCGGAGCACAGGACCTCCAGGGTCTTCGTCCCCATACCCAAGCCCGAGCCTAGGGTTTCCCCCTCCTTGGGTTTCACACCCGAGGCCTTCATGGCCTCATAGAGCTGGCTCGGGGATACCTTGTTGTCCTCTGAGACCTCATGGATCGTCATTTCACTGTCTCTCACCTTGTAGCCTTTTGATTGGAGCCCTTCGAGGACCTTTTCCAAAGGCACCCCGGTCTTTTCGGCAAACTCCTTTAAGGTCAGTAGTTCCCCATGGGCAACGGGTGTCTGCACCCTGCTCTCCTCCCAGCTATCCTTGAAGTATTCTCCGAGTTCCATGGTGGAACTGAATGGCGGGATGTCCCAGAGGGTCCCCAGGAACACAAAAAGGCAAAGCAGTGTCGCTCCGGCCATCTCCCGTCTCATGTTTATGGCCCTCTTGACCTTGCTCCAGATGAAGTTCCAGAACATCCTCCAGTTATAATAGAGATGGATGCCGACGATGATGAGGAGCACGTAGCCGAATATGGTGTGGATTGCCCCCCACTCCCCCTTGGTCAGACCCCAGATGTTCCAGTTTGTCCAGTTGGCTATCCTGCCCGGCGGGGCAATATAGAGAATGATGCCTGAAATCGTGTCAACGATAAACGATATGGTTACCACAAAGGTGGTCCATCCCCTCCAGCTAAAACCTCCGTTTGTCTTCGCCATTATTGCCTCCTTGGTTGAATTTACCTCTCAGGCCTTGTGTTTCGGCAAGGAACGTGCCAACGTATTTATCTTCCCAGCAACTAATTGATTTTCATGTAAAATTCTGCACTCCTTTCCAAGGGACAGAGATTTTTCTTTCCTTTATCCCCCGGACATGGATACTATGTATCCAATATGTGGGATTAAGATGGATAAAAACTAGCCATCTGAGAACAAAGTGACCAAAGGCCCCTGGGGAAAAGAGAACCAGCGGTATTGATATTTGCAGAGATTACATGGCTTTACTGGAATTGGCGCCTCCGGGGTTCTATTGCTATGATCTTGGTATGATCCTTGCTCTCTTAGGAGGGGCATGCTCCTGCATGACCGAAACGGACGAGCAGGAGCTCATCCCTCCAGGGGCCGCCTACTTCCACGAAATGGAGCTCGTCCCTCCAGGGATGACTGGAGGCGGTCGGCCGTCATCGGTCAGCGGTCTTCTCTGAGTCTCTTATGGAGCGAGGTGGCCGTGTCACCGGATTTGAGATCCTGTAATGCCTGCATATGTGCTCAAAGCATTCTGTCACCACGAAAGGTTAGACGTCCAGAATGAACGAGTCCAAAAGGATTAAGAGATACTGGATAGGCATCCCTCCGTGGATCATTATCGGGTCAGCCCTCATCCTCTTTCTCATATTCATATTCTGGGCTGCCGAAAATATCAACAGGCAAAAGGAGGGAATGAGCCTCCTTCTCCTTGAAAAGGGTGCAGCCCTCATCCGCTCCTTTGAAGCCGGAGCGCGAACGGGCATGATGGGGATGATGGGCGGGATGATGGAGAGGCACGGCCAAGGTTTCCGTCTCCAGAGGCTCCTGACGGAGACCGCCCAGCAGCCCGACATCGCGTACATCATCGTAACAGATGAGCGGGGAAAAATCCTGGCCCATAACGACCCTCCAAGGATCGGAAATTACTACGGGAAGGGCCTGGACCTCAGGTCCGTTTCCCGATCCCTGGAGGAAAAATGGCGGCTGGTCCCCAATCCCGCCGGCCCGCCTGTATTCGAGGTCTACAGGCGATTCTCGCCCCAACATCACCATCTCATGAGGCCTATGGGAAGGATGATGCTGGACGTCCGGCGCTCACCGGAAACGGCTCCTGGGAGACAGGACCTGAAGCCAGGTCAGATCATCTTTGTCGGGCTCGACATGGGTCCTGTTGAAGAGACCATAAGGGAAGATACAAGACACACGATCATCATGGCCCTCATCCTCCTCTTAATCGGGGTCGCGGGCATTTTTTCCCTTTTTCTGGCCCAGGCCTACCGCTCTGCAAAGAGTTCCTTGACCCGCATCAAGGCCTTTTCCGACAACGTGGTTGAAAACATGCCCATCGGGCTTATTGCGACAGACGCTGATGGCAGGATCGCTTCCTGCAACCACCAGGCTGAGACCATCTTGAAGATCTCTGCCGGGGACATACTCGGGACCAGGGCCGGCGAAGCCTTACCGCCGGAGGTTCTCGGGCTCCTTGACGAGGTGGAAAGAGAAAGGGGGGTGATCGAGAGAGAAATGGAGCTTCGCCTTCGCGATCAGGGGGTGATTCCCATCGACATAAGCGTCTCCCCCCTGGAAAGCGAAGACGGCCTTGCCCTGGGAAACATCATCCTCTTCAGGGACCTTACCGAGATAAGGAACCTCAAGAGGGAAGTGGAGACCAGCCAGCGACTTGCCTCTCTTGGCAGATTGGCTGCGGGTGTTGCCCATGAGATCCGAAACCCCCTCAGTTCCATCAAGGGTTTTGCCACCTACTTCAAGGAGCGGTACAAAGACAACCCCGAAGACCGAAATACCGCCCAGATCATGGTACAGGAGGTGGAAAGGCTCAACACGGTAATTGGAGAACTCCTGGAATTTGCGCGTCCCGTGAATATGCAGAAGAAGAGGGCCCAGATCCAGACCCTCCTGAGACATTCTTTGAAGATGGTTGAACGACAGGCCCGGGAGAAGGAAATAAGCATCGAGATGGATTTTGCCGATGATGTCAAGGTTGTAATCGTTGATCCTGACAGGATCAACCAGGTCCTGCTCAACCTATACCTCAATGCCTTTGACGCAATGGAAGAAGCGGGAGGAGTCCTGAGGGTGGGCCTGACAAAGGACCGAAATGCCGGGATGGCCAGGATCACCGTTGCCGACACCGGAAAGGGGATAAGCAAGGAAGACCTCGCCCACGTATTTGATCCCTATTTCACGACCAAACAAACAGGGACCGGCCTGGGACTTGCGATCGTCCACAGGATCATAGAGTCCCATGGGGGCGAAGTAAAGATTTCGAGCGAGACAGGCATAGGTACCAGGGTGACCATACTCCTGCCGATGGAGGGCGGTCACATCGAGGATATTACATAAAGTGGGGGATATGCAATGCCCGAGAAAAATACCGTGCTGGTCGTAGACGATGACCCCGCGCACCGCACCATGTTGCGGACGCTTCTTGCGGGGTGGGGATACGAGGTAGCGGAAGCCGACGACGGGTCCACGGCCATTGAGAGGGTCCATGATCAGGCCTTTGATCTCATTCTGATGGATATCCGGATGATAAAGGTCTCGGGGCTTCAGGCCCTGGTGGAGATCAAGGCCTTCAATCCCGCAATACCCGTGATTATCATGACGGCTTACTCTTCAGTTGAAACAGCGGTCGAGGCCCTGAAGAACGGCGCCTACGACTACCTGACGAAGCCCCTGGATTTTGACGAACTGCGGCTCACCATGGAGAGGGCCATGGATCATCGTAGGCTCAAGGAAGAAAACCGCCTCCTCCGGGAAAATCTGGGAGATCACTTTGACAGGCAGAACATCATCGGCAGGAGTGCTGCCATGGGTAGCCTGCTCGAGACCGTGGCCCAAGTTGCCCCCACCGAAGCAACAGTCCTGCTCAGGGGTGAATCAGGGACAGGCAAAGAGATGATCGCGGGGGCAATTCACTTTAATAGTGTACGAAAAGACGGCCCCTTCGTGAAGATCAACTGCGCTGCCATCACCGAGACCCTCCTCGAGTCCGAACTCTTTGGGCATGAAAAGGGTGCCTTTACCGGCGCCCACAGGAGAAAGGAGGGGCGATTCGTCCAGGCCCACGGAGGGAGCCTGTTCCTCGATGAAATCAGTGAGATGTCTCTTGCCATGCAAGTAAAATTGCTCCGCGTGCTTCAGGAGAGAGAGATCACCCGTGTGGGTGGGGAGGATGTGATCAAGGTCGATGTCAGGATCATAGCAGCAACCAACAAGGACCTGCTGGAGGAGATGGAGGCGGGACGCTTCAGGGAGGACTTGTACTACCGCCTGAACGTCGTTACCCTCACCATGCCTCCCCTCAGGGAGAGGAAAGAGGATATTCCCCTGCTGGCCCAGCATTTTCTGAATCTCTTTGCCGAAAGAAATCGAAAACAGATCAAAGGCTTTAGTCCCCAGGCCATGGATTGGCTTATCAAATACGATTGGCCGGGAAACGTCAGGGAGCTTATGAATGCCATAGAAAGGGGTGTTGTCCTGTCTCGGTCAGACTACCTGGACATTCAAGACCTCCCCCTTGATATCCAGAACCGGCCTGGAGAAGGGCCTGCCTCCGAAGACACCGTCCCCGGGGATCTCCCTCTGGAAAAGGTGGAAAAGGCAACTATCCTGAAGGCCCTTGAACTTGCGGGCGGGAATAAGAGCGAAACCGCCAGGAGGCTGGGTATCACAAGGAGGACCCTCCACAAGAAGCTCAAGAAATACGGCGCCATGTAGGCGGAAGATCTTTTTGGCACGGATTTCATGGATGACACGGATGATAGAGACATGTTTTGGCAATCAAGGCATCTTGATTCCCAAAGCCCTCCTCTGGAGGGATGAGCTCTTGCTCGTCCCTATCGGTCATTCCTGGAGGGACGGGTTCCACCCCGTCCGTACCCGGTCATGCAGAAGCATGCCCCTCCAAAATCGCTTCTACCGGTCTCCCTTTGCCGACATGCGTCCCCGCTCCTCCGTCTGTTTGGAGCCGTTTGTGGACCGAGGTGACCGTGTCACCGGTCTTTGGTCGGCCGTCCTCGGTCATCGGTCATCCCCCATAGTTCCCCCGTTACTGGTTCTCCGCTGAAACCCCCTTATGATATTGGCTACATATCATGCTCGGCTCCATTTCATCCTGGATACAGGCATCTTTCTCGTGTATATTAGGGCCTTATAGAAGTCAAAGGCCTGGGAAGACAAATGGACGAAAACAGGATCCCTGAAAAGGCCAGGTTATTGGAAAGTCTCAGGCAGGGCGGCTTCAACGTCCCCGAGTTCGTCTACCTCTCCGCCCGGGATTTCCGCGAAGAGAACTTCACGACCCTTGAAGATTTTCTCAAGCGCCACGGTGAGGACTATAAAGTTATCGTCAGGAGCGCCCACCCCCAGGAAGAGTCTTTCAGAGGGGGGACCTTTGATTCGCTGGAGACTTACGCGGACCTGGCCGGCATCAAATATGCGAGGTCCAAGATAATTACCTTGGCAAAGACCGCGCGAAGGCTCTCCATTCTTCGCCAACAGTGGTTCAACAACGCCCCGGAAATTGACCTCGATGAAATGGGAATCGTCGTAATGCCCTTCATCGAGGGAGACAACGTCATGGCCAAGATGCTGGGGGACCACTGGGAATTTGGCTATTGCAAAAGGGACAGGGCCAAGAACCTGTACAAGGAGCCTTTCATAACCTACACCCCCCACGACCGGGCACTCCTGGAACTCTCCACTCGGATACAGAAATATCTCGGCTTTGTTTGTGAGATTGAGTATCTCATCGATGAAGAGGGCGAGATATTCGTGGTCCAGGCCAAGGACATCTCCAACGTGGAGACCCTTCAAGTCATAAGGTCCATCAAGCTCGAAGGTGTTCGAAGGATCAGGAAGAGGCGCAACTACCGGGAACGCCCCCTTTACGTCATGGATCAACAGGCTCTCTACATGAAGGTAATCGAAAAGTGCGAAGGGCTGGTCCATGGCTGGGAAGACCCCAGGCCTGAAATCGAGGATATCCTTGAAGTAATATCCTCCTATGAAAAGGAGCTGGAAGATTTTGCCCTGAAGCATGAAAGGTTCGCCGTTCTCGGCCTTTCCATTGACGTGCCCGACGACCTCTACCAGATCGCCAACCACTACCTTTACGATACCCCTAAACTACAAAAGGAACTCTCTAAGGCCCTCCGAAACAACATCTACAAGAGGGACTATTTCCTTGCCGAAGCCGATACCCTCATAACCAAGGATAAGATGCGTGTCAACCTCGGAGCTCATGAGGCCTATGGTATCGCCACGGTCCGAAACCCCCTCTGGTCCGTATACTGGCGTACGAAGTGGGATGACAGGATCGTGAAGGAACTCAAGCACCTTGGATTCAAGACGGGAGACACCGTGGCTATCGTGCTGGACGAAGAGGAGAGGCCGACCCTTTACAGGTTATAATGGGGATATGCCTAGCCCGAAATGGACGGGGTGGAACCCGTCCCTCCAGGATGATGGAAGGAAGTAAGGGTTTTCTGGCACGGAGCATGGAAACGCTGAAAGCCAAGTTATGATGGCTTCGTAAAAAGTCGCCCACTCGTCATGCCGGACTTGATCCGGAGGCAGTCTCGGAACTAACGGGTGCCTTCTATGACAGGGGCTGGGGAGCTTCATTGTTTGCTTGACATCAAAGAGGGATTGGGGATAATAGGAAGACTTTGAGCTATTTTTCACAAAATTAGCAACCCATTGATTTAACATCCTTTTTGCTTCGCAGGAAAGGAGGACCACCATGGAAGAGATTATTGCCGTATCAGACATCATGGTGCCCTTCGAGGAATACGCCACGGTCAGCGAGGATGCCACCCTCTACGAGGCGGTCATGGAACTTGAAAGGGCCCAGGAGGAGCTCGACAGGAAACGCTACCACTATCTGCACAGGGCCATCCTGGTCTACGACAGAGAGAACAGGATCGTCGGCAAAATCAGCCAACTTGATGTCCTGAAGGCCCTGGAGCCCAAGTACAAGGACATGGGAGACATGAGGACCTTGTCCCGGGCCGGGTTCAGCCCCCAGTTCCTCAAGTCAATGATGGAGCAATTCCATCTCTGCGATAGTTCCTTTACAGAAATGTGTTGCAGGGCCGCGGCAATGAAAGTCAAAGATTTCATGTACACCCCTACGGAGGGCGAATACGTGGAGGAAGACGCAACCCTTTGCGAAGCCATACACCAGCTGGTCATGGGGCAACACCAATCACTTCTCGTGACCAGGGATGGTGAGATTGTCGGCATACTCAGGCTCACGGACGTCTTCAAGGAGGTCTTCCAGTCAATGAAGAAACACTGCCAAGAGCCACGCTAGGAATCGACCACTGTAAGCTGCTGGAGAAACGATACAAAGCACACTTGGAAAGCTGGTTTGTGCTAGATCGGACTGAACAGGGGGTAACGGCTCATGACCCATGCAACGGGAACGAATCCTGGGGGAGGAATCCTTTCAAACAAGCTCCTGTGGCTTTTCCTGGGTGCCGGCGTCTTTTTCCTGATCGGTTTTGTCCTGCCCGTACCGCAAACCGTCCTGGATACAGTAGAAGGATACGGGTTTGCACAGAAAATGATCCAATGGGAGATCGCCCACGATTCCTTCGGGGCTGCCCGTAAGGCCATGATGGTCCTCGGAATCGTTCCCATGGCGGTGATCTTCTTCGCGACCGAGGCAATTCCAATCGGCCTTACGGGTATTCTCATGCCCACCCTGGCCTATTTCCTTCGCCTCCTCCCCAAGAACATGATCGGTAAGACATTTGCAGGCGATGCCCCCCTGTTCTTGCTGGGCGTACTGGCCATGGGAGTGGTCGTCGTCGATGTGGGACTCCACAAGAGGCTGGCAACCTGGCTCCTTGGGTGGACCAGGGGGTTTTTCGTGCCCGTATTCGTTCTTTCCATAAGCATGTCCTTGGTGGGCTCCTTCATCTCGGCCCATGCCATGTGCGCCTTCATGACCCCGGTCATGGCCGCGGTCTATTTTGGTGCGGTGGCCGCAAACAGCAAGGGAGGCAGAGTCGACCACGATCCTCCCCTGGCCAAGTTCCTGTTGTTTACCCTCTGCTATGCCTTGAACGTGGGTGGGGTCGGCTCCCCTGCCGCGGGGGGGAGAAACGTCATCATGATGGGTTTCTGGAGCGAATACAAGGTCCCCATGGATTTTTTCACCTGGATGAAGTACGGGCTTCCCATGGTTCCCGCCCTGGGTGTTGTTGTGGCCCTTTATATGCTCGTCGTCTTTGGCAGAAAGATAAAGACCAGGGACCTGACCCCCGGGCTGGCGGCCATCAAAGAGGAGACCCGGAGGATGGGCACGATGAAATACCCGGAGTACGTGACCTTCGGCATGCTCCTCCTGATACTCCTCCTCTGGATTGGGGGGGGCGAAGGCCTCGGCCTCGGAGGCCCTTCCCTATTGGCCCTGCTGGTCCCCGTCATCTTCAAGACCACGGACTGGAGAAAGATCCTTGCCGGTATTTCCTGGGATGCCTGGTTCATGTACTGCGGTGCCCTCACCCTTGGTGCCCTTCTCAAGGAGAGCGGCGCAGCCCTCTGGCTGGCCCAGAGCTTTCTAAAGATACTTGAGGTGGTCGGGATGAATCAGGGATTGGGTTTTTGGATAGGCCTTTCCGGGCTCTCGGGCCTGATGACCAATTTCATGTCCGATGCAGGGACAACGGCCCTCCTGGGCCCCATTGTCATTCCCATGGGGATCATGACCGGCGTTGCCAGCGAACCCTGGTCAGTGGGTCTTGCGGTTGCCTTTGCGACCTCCTTTGCCCACTTCTTGATCGTTGGAACGCCCAACAATGCCATCGTCTATGGGCTGGGCCTCTACCCTGATACCGGGGAAAAGATGATTCACCCCATGGATTTCGTGAAATACGGCTTCATACTGTGGATACTCTCGTTGCTGGTCGTGTGGGTACTGGGATTCATGGTGATCTACCAAGTCGTGGGGTTTCCCGAAGGGATCCTCGAGACTGCGAAAAGTGTGATGGCGAACGGGATGCGATAGCTCTTTGGATGGCTGCTCTAGAAGTTGTTAGGGCCTGTTTCACGGCGGGGCCTTTGAAATGGGATCGTTTCAAGGGCCCCATTTCTCATCTATGTTTGCCTCTCTTCCCTTGGTAATCCCTCAGGGCAGCCTTCAGGGTTTCAGCGGCGAGATCGGCCAGGTGCCTGTCCTCTTCAGGGATCGTCCCCATCTTGCTGATGATATCCTGACCGGTTACCTCCAGGATCTCCTCGGGGGTTTTTCCTATGGCGATCTCCGCCGCAAAGGACCCGCAGACCGTGCTTGATCCGCACCCGTCCGAAAGGAATGCGGCCTCTTTGACCCTATTCCCTTCGAATTTCAAGAAGACCTGCATGGCATCGCCGCACGCCCCCATCATGCACCCATGGCCGTCCGGATCATCCATTTTCCCCAAAAAGAGGGGGGATTTCCATCGCTCGTAGGCCGCCTTGCCGTATGCCCCCTCCATTTCCCTGCGTATTTCTGCCAAGACGTCCTCAACAAACAGCTCCGCGTCCCGGTCCATCTCATCTCCTTCCTAGGCGGGTAGTCCCCGTGAGTATCACGCCTTCTATATAGCACTAATCAATTGATTCGTGAAGAGAAAGCTTTAAGTTGACTTAGTAATGTCCGGTTAGGATTTTGCAAATATAGGCTTTTTGGGCACCTCATAGGCCATCCCCAAAAGCTTGATCAACAACAAGGGCTTGTGGCCCCCGGGAGGTCTTTTCCAAAGGCTCAATCAAATTCCTCCCAGGCACTTACAACGGAACCAAACATTTAGTAGAAGGCCGCAGCAGCCCCAGCAGATCATCTCCACCGGAGCCTCCCTTTTCTGTGCCTCTTAGGCGATGACTATGAGGCTTATGGGGGCGTATAAGGGCTTAGGACGAATATTGAGCCTTTGGAAAAGACCTCCCGGGGGCCACAAGCAGATGCTCCAGGGGTTATTTGCAAAACCCTAACCGGACATCAATGAAGTTGACTAAGACCTTACTGCTATTATAATAAACTATTGACGTTCTGGATTAGATTCCTCTGGCGTATGGACAAAAGGTAAATTCCTGATTTGGATTTCCTTTGGAGCCTGATCGAGATACCCTGAAACCGATAACTATCCCCGGGAGGAGGGCCTTTTCGGACAAACATGGGTAACAATCTCAATGCTGCTATTGTGGGCGGAGGAAAGGCTGGCCTCGCCGTTATCGACATGCTGACGGCACAGCGCCACCGCCCCCTTCAAATGGACCTGATCGGGGTTGCGGATATCAATCCCGAGGCGCCAGGCGCGCGACGCGCCAGGCGTTTGGGTATATATACCACCACGGACTATCACGACCTCTTCGGCCTCAAGGACCTCAATCTCATCATGGAGCTGACAGGGGACCCTGAAACCAGCAAATCCATTCAAGAGGAAAAGCCCGTCCACATCCATTTTATGGATCATACCGTGTCAAAACTCTTTTGGGATATCATGCACCTCGAAAAAGAAAAGCTGATCCCCGAGAGCGAAGCCAAGGCACAAATAAAGGCTGTCTCAAGGCTCTTTATGGATATGATCAATGTGGAAGAGGAAAAACTCCGCGCCGAAAAGGAGGCCGAAGAGCGGATCAAGGCTGAAAGGGACAACACGGCAAGGATCCTGGACGGCCTGGTGGAGGCGGTCGTGGTAATGGACAAGGACCATCGCATCGAAAACTCCAATGAGACCTTCCTCGAGCTTTTCGGGGATGAGCGGGAAACGATCCTGGGGAAGCGCTGCTTCGAAGTGATCTTTCATCGAGAAGCCCCCTGTGATTCTTCTTTCTGTCCTATTGTGGAACTGGCCGCGAATCCCGGGAAGATCATACGCAAGGAACTCATGTTCAGCGAAAATGGCCAAGAAAGATATTATGAGGCCAACTACAGCGCACTCAAAGACGATCAAGGGGCCTACACCCGGTGCCTCATAAGCATGAGTGACATCACTCACAGAAAGAGGCTGGAACTGGACCTGGAGAATTCTCGAAGAAAATACAAAAATCTTTTCCAGACAGCCAGAGACGGAATAGTGCTCTTTGACCTGCAGGGAAGGATAATAGAAACAAATGTGACCTTGCGCCAGATGCTGGGTTATTCTCGAAGGGAGCTCGAGAGTATGAAGGTCGCCCAGCTCACCACCGGCCCCTCCAGCAAAATCCTCTCGGATCACCTGGAAGACCTGGAAATCATGGGCTCGGTATCCGCGGAGATGGACTTCGTCAAGAGAAACGGCGACTCTCTGCCGGTGGAGTCCAGTATCAGCTGGCTGTCCGAAGACGGGATATTCCAGGGATTGATAAGGGATATCTCCGTCAGGAAGAAACTGGAAGAATCTCGAAAACTTTACTCCGAACGCCTTGAAAAGGAAGTGGAGGAGAGGACAAAGGAACTGCGCGCCTCCCAGCAGGAAACCCTCAGGCAAAAGAAATACGCCGAGGGGATCCTTTATGGCTCGCCCATACCCATGTTCGTACTCGACCGTAACCACAAGATCACATACTGGAACAGGGCCCTTGAAAAACTGACCAATTTCAGCAGCGAAGAAATGATAGGGACAGACAACCAATGGAAGCCGTTCTATCCCCACAAGAGACCCCTCCTGGCAGATCTTATCATCGAAAATGACATAGAGACGATCCACAAACTCTACGACGGAATGCACCTGCGCAAGTCCACGATGGTAGAAGGGGCATACGAGGCCGAACACTACTTCGAGCATCTGGGCGAAGGGGGGACTTACCTCTATTTCAATGCCGCCCCCATCAAAGATGATGCAGGTGAAATCCAGGGAGCCATCATAACTTACCAGGACTTCACCCAGCGTGTGAGAATGACACAGGAATTGAGGAGACGTGAGGCATTCGTCCAGAACCTTATCCAGAATTCCATTGACGGGATCATTGCCACTGACCTGGAGGGGAAAATCGTCATCTTCAACAGGGCTGCGGAAGAACTCCTGGGCTATTCCCCTGAGTCCATCATCGGAAAGATGAAATACCAGGAGATCCTGTCCAGGGAGACCGTAAAGGATATCAGGAAGGCCTTTTACAGCAATGCCTTTGGCCCCGAGGGGAAAATAATCAACATGCAGATGGAATTCCTTGACAGGGCCGGGAACCCCATCCCTGTTAGGCTATCCGGAACATTGCTGTACGAGGAAGGGAAAGAGGTCGGCAGTGTGGTCTCCATTCAGGATCTCAGGGAAATCCTCAGGTTGCAAAAGGAAAAGGAGCAGGCCGAGAGGATGGCGGCCATAGGGCAGACCGTTGCGGGTCTTGCCCACTACATTAAGAATATACTCAACGGCTTGAAGGGCGGTGCATACGTGATCAACTCGGCCATGAAGAAGAGGAATCTGGATCTCATGGCAAATGGATGGCGGATCGTCGAGAAGAACATCGACCAGATTTCCCATATAGTCATGGACATGCTCGTCTATTCCAAGGACAGGCAGCCCGAGTATGAGATGGTGGACCCCAACGAACTTGCCCTGGATGTCCTTGAGCTCATGAAGGACCGCGCCAAGTCCGTGGGGGTGACGTTGATCCCCGACCTGATGGAGGGTCTGGAACCTGTATCCATGGATCGGACGGCCATCCACAGGTGTCTCCTAAACCTTGTCAGCAACGCCATAGATGCCTGCACCATGGAGGACATCATGTCGGGGGAAGCGAGGGTGACCGTCAAGACCGACAAGCCCCGAGGCTGGGCTGTAAGATTCCAGGTCCGGGACAACGGAGCCGGCATGGATGAAAAGGTGAAACAGAAACTCTTTACCGGCTTTTTCAGCACCAAGGGCAACAAGGGAACAGGCCTTGGCCTGCCTGTCACCCAAAAGATCGTAAAGGAACACAAGGGCCAGCTTTCCTTTGAGTCTGAGGTGGGAAAGGGCACGACATTCAGTCTCTGCCTGCCCGAGGTTTAATGACAAGAAGGTATGCGGCCTCCCGGTCGGGATGGAAAGGGATGGATGACCGACGACGGCCGACCGCGGAACGATGACCGATGACAGACGACCGCCGACCGCGGAAAAACCTTGAACTTTGGACCCGAAACCTCCAGAATTAAGGGGGTTGAAATGAAAAGAAAGCGAAGACCCATCAGTATCCTTTTCGCCATGCTTCTCGTCTCAATGATCGCGGGCTGTGCCGGAAAGGGGGGATTTGTCAAGGTTTCGGCAATACCCAGAAAGGACAAACAGGTCACCATTGAGGCCCTTAGGGAGAACTGGAAGGATTACCATATCTCGTACAACGGGATTAGCAAAGACCAGCCCAAGGGCCTCTTTTTTGATCCCAAGGATGACGACAGGAAAATCGTAGGGAAATGGTGGTACACTGTGGAAGACGAAAAGACACTTGGTGATATGATATCCTGGATCAAGGCCTTCAGCCAGTCCTACCCCATAGTCCAGAAGATCACCGGCCCGAAAAACCAGGTTTTCGGTTACGTATATTGTGACCCGAATTATCAGGTCTTTGCCAAGGCATCGGATGCAAGAACGGTCCGGATCTTCGAACTTCAATTCAGGAGATTCCAGTACTCAATGGCAGAATTTTGATCGATCGCTAGGCTCGATCAAGCCCTTTGCCTATCAAGAATGTCAGGAGCCTGGCCGATGCGTTTGCTGCCTTTTGCTGCGCCAAATCATCCATTACACCAAACCGGAGCGCCTCGGTAGGGCATGTGGAAACGCAGATGGGTTCCTTGCCCTCTTCCAGGCGGTCTGTGCAGAGTTCGCATTTCTGCATCCTTCCATCTTTTCCAAAAACAGGCACACCAAAGGGACAAGCCAGGAAGCAGGATCGGCAACCGATACACTTGCGCTGATCTACACATACAACCCCATCCTGTTCCCGCTTGGATACCGCTCCGCTCGGGCAAACCCTTTCACATGCGGGGTCTCCGCAGTGCATACATGAAAGAGAAATACTTCTGCTGACCACACGAGGGTATTCTCCGCTCCAGATGCTCGTGACCCTCCTCCATTGCACTCCCAATTCCACCCCGTGCCATCCCTTACAGGCCACCTCGCAGGCATGGCACTGTACGCACCGCTCGGGATAGAAATCGAAACAGTACTGTGTTTTCCTCATCTTGGGCTCCTCAATCATCGGCTCTTCTCACCTCCACGAGCGTCTGGCTGGACATTGCAGTAACCAGAGGGTCAAATGCCGTTTCAGTATCCACGCAATACATGTTGTTTGTGTTCGCTCCTCCCTCCAGCACCGGATATCCCGACAGGCCAAGCTCCCTGCAGCCCTGCCACCAACCGTGGAGCGCCATGACCGTATCCGGTCTTATCCCGGGATTGATCTCGGCCTTGACTTTCATGGAACCATGGGGAGACTCCACAATGATCCAGTCACCGTCATTGATGCCCCGCTTTGAGGCTGCCTCAGGATGTATCTGGACCGTCGGAAAGGGGAGGAGTTCTCTGAGATAGGGTACGTTTCGCAGCCACGATGCGGTATAGGCCTTGGAGGTATGAAAATCCGAAAAGACAAGTGGGTACCTTTCCAGTAACTCCGGGGTGCCTGACACACTCTCCGGAGGCTCCCTCCATCCTGGGAGTGGATCATATCCGTATTTCTCGAAAACCCTGTTGTATATAGCCACCTTGCCGTTGGCCAAGTAGGGGTCTCGGGAAAGAGTCGAACTCCTCGTCGAAAAGATCTTCCCGTATTTTTCATACTCCATCGACTTCATGGGAAAAACGATGCCTGCTGGGTGTGACCTGAGTTCATCAATGGTCATACCGAGGGGTTCCAGTTGATAGTTCAAGCAATCTTCCATGCTTCCATCCCAGAAATCCTTTCCATATCCCATTCTTACTCCCAGGTCCAACCAAAATTCATACATGGACTTATAGTCTCCCAGGGGTTCTATGACCTTGTTGCGGGCCATAATCCAGTTTTCAGTGGCCTCAAAGGGATGATCCGCCTCGTAGGGGGTGGCCACGGGAATGACTACATCCGCATAATTCATCTCAGCGGTCCGGGTGACGTCTATGACAACAAAGAAATCAACCTTTTTCAGGGCCTCCACTACCCTCTTGGATCCTCTCGTACTGACCGTTGGTTGTGTCCCCGGGGCTATGACCGTCCTTATTGGATAAGGCTGCTCTGTGAGTACACTCTCGAAGATCCTGTAGTAGGCCGAAGATGTACCCTCGAGAAAGGGCTGAAAAGGCCTCGGAAACTCGGGAGCCACGAGTTTTTCCACCCACTCCCGGGTATATCGCTCCTTTAGGTGCACACTCTTGGGCCGTGGCATCGTGCTTCCCTCCGGGACTATATTGCCACCAGGCCTGTCGAAGTGTCCGGTTATGGCGATCAATATGGCAATAGCTCGCACGGCATCACTGGCCGAAGGGGCATGTTCCAGGCCGTTGCCGGGATCTATGGCTGCTCTCTTCGTGGTGGCGTAGAGCCTGGAAACCCGCCTGATTTGCTCCGGGTCCAGGCCGGTTATGGGTGCGGCCCATTCCGGTGTATAGTTCTGGACGTGTTCTTCCAGCTCTCCGAATCCATCACACCACCTCGAGACAAAGTCAAAATCGTAGAGCCCCTCGCCTATGACCACCTGAAGCATGGCCAGGGCCAAGGCCGCGTCAGTACCAGGCCGGATAGGAACCCATATATCCGAAAGGGCGGCATCGGGCTCCATGGACGGCTTGATGGCTACTATCTTGGCACCTCTCGCCTTTGCTCCCACCAGTGCCATTGCACTGCCCTTGCTGGAACCTGAGAACACGGGTTGTTTCCCCCATATCACGATGAGATCACTCTTTTCATAGTCTGCGACCGGCCTGGGTTCACCGAGCGTATAGGCAAAGGAGAAGGCATTCTGCATCGCACATATGCCGCTGTGTCCATAGTTCGGGCTGCCGTGAACCATGAGAAACCTGTACAGGTACTCGCTGTAACTCCTTCTCGCCGGAGAAAGGATTGCAAGAGACTCGGGTCCATGTGCTTCTTTCTGCTCCGCGAGCTTTCTTGCGACAAAATCAAGGGCCTCGTCCCAGGTTACCTTCCTGAATTTCCCTTCCCCCCTCCCACCTGCCCTTATGAGGGGGTGCCTCAGACGCTGAGACGAGTAAACCCACTGAGGGGCAGCGTGGGCCTTGGGACAGTTTTTGCCCCGGTTGAGGGGCGACTCCTTCATCCCCTCTATCCTCGCAAATCTCCCGTTATGTAAGTAGGCATATATTCCGCATCCGGCACTGGGCCCGCACATGGCACAAAAGGTGGGTATCTTCTTCTCATCAGGTCCCGCAAACCGATTCTCCTTGTTCATGGACTGAGCCTTTTCATCAATAGATCCGTTCTTCTTCATCTCTTACCGATTCCTCCTCTTGCCACCGGACCGCTTTCTCGCCCTTCAGTTTGCCACCGCAGATTATTCACCTTGTAAACGGCAATTCAGTTCGCTATATATAACACGACCTCTTCACTTTTCAAGGACACCTTTATGAGAGAAGGAAATATGGTCCGAGGGGTCGCCATCTCTCGGAATACTTGACTTGGGGCGTGCCGTCAAGACAAGCCCTCGGTTTCCGAGATTGCTCGTGCCCGGGCTTAGTCCCTGGAAGCGCTTTATGGAGATTTCGGCAATATACATATGTCCATTGAAGGGATTGGCCACACTCGATCCCCCGGATCCCGAACGCCTTGGCCGGGCCGGTCAGGCTGCAAAGGCTCTGGGATTGAAGAGGTTGTTATTGCCGGTCCTGGAAGAATCCCTTATTCAGACCACAAGGGAAAAGGTGCGATTCTTGGACGGTATGGCCGCGGCCCTTGACCGGTCGGCCGATGCGGGTTTGGATGCCTGGTTGATCGCACCCGCCCAGAAGGTCCTGGGCCTTGACTGGGTCCTCCCCTATCTTGCCGGCGCGGCTGAGGATCCCGGCTCTGGCCCCGTGTTCGTGGACAGAAGGGTCAGACACCTCCGGCCCTTCAATTGGTGGGCTGATCCTTCCCTGGTACAAAGGAGGATAAGGGCGTTCCACGAACTGGCAGCCGCTGTAGCAGGGCATCCGGCGCTTACTGGATGGGTTGTCATGGATAGGGCACTGGAATGGGTTCGCCCTGATCCCGAGCTTGCCGACCTCGTCCTGAAATCCTACCTCGGAGAAATTCGGGACCGGGACGAAGCCGCTCCAACTTACCTGGGCCTGGGGTGGAGGGAATTACTGGGACCGGATCTCTCCTCAGAACTGGTCGCCCAGGTGGACGGGATAAAAATGAACGGACTCGAAGATCTCCCCGAAGAACTCCATGTCCCCGGCCACCCGGCGGGGGAAGTGCTCCTAGGAGCTTACCTCGGGGCACTGAGCCAATGGTTATTCGACAGGCCCCTTGAACTAGTCCTGGGCTGGCATCTCATCAATGGTGGGATTGATAGGGGCGAGGCCCTTGAAGCAGTTCCCCTGTTGTCAGGGAGAGGGATCTCTGGTATCATCTGGCCCAGCCTGGTGGATCCGGAACCCTCGCTCATGCATCACCCTCCCTGGGCTTTGGAGCCCGGGGCAGGGGAAGTGTCATTGCTTGACACACATCTTGAGCCTAAGGACTCTGCCGAACCCCTGATCAAGGAGATAACCTCGGTCGTGCCGGAGTTTCAATCCATGGGCTTCATTGATATCAGCAAGCAGGAATATGCGGAGGACCCGGGAGCCCATTTCGCCCGATTGTGGGACCATTTCAGGGAATCCGTTGATCTGTGAAGAGTGTGTCCGGTTACAATTTTGCAAACACAGGCACTTGCTACGGGCTTGATCAAGGACACGAGGTGCGTGGCCCCAGGGAGGTCTTTTCCAAAGGCTCATTCAAATTCCTCCCAGGCACTTACAACGGCACCAAGCACTTAATAGAAGGCCGCAGCAGTCCCAGGAGATCATCTCCACCGGAGCCTCCGTTTTCTGTGCCTTTTAGGCGATGACTATGAGGCTTATGGGGGCGTATAAGGGCTTGGGACGAATATTGAGCCGCTGGAAAAGACCTCCCGGGGGCCACAACCAAGTACTTTAAGAACACTTCGGCTTTGCAAAATCCTAACCGGACATTGATTCCAACGCCCATATTCTTCACCCAAAAGGAGCACAGAAATGCGTGTCGGTTTTATATCTACCTATCCTCCCATTGAGTGCGGCATTGCTACCTACACCAAGTATCTCAGCGATGCCCTGCGGGAAAAACACATCGATATTTACGTGGTTTCACACCTCGGTGGCTCCGGCCCCCAGGTGTTCCCCTGCTTTGATTACGAAGACGGCGACCTGGCCGAAAGGGCCTTCTCCATGATGGTGCGCTTCACGCCCGACGTGGTCCATATCCAGCACGAATTCAATCTGTTCGGGAGATACGAGGGAGTCTCCGTCATACCCCTCATTATACAATTTCGCCTGATCGGGATACCGGTAGTAACCACCCTCCACACTGTTTACGCAGGCATGACCGAAAACCAGATGGTGATCCTTAAATCCATCTTTGCCAACTCCGAGCGTGTCATCATCCACGAGCCTTACCAGGAACAGCTCTTGAGAAAGGCGATGGATGAGGATCTGATGGCCAAGATCCGTGTCATTCCCCATGGTGCCCGGGAAGTTGAACTGGTTCCAGATGCCAAGAAGGTCCTCGGTCTACCTCAAGACAAGAAAATCATCTTACTGATTGGGTATTTCAGGCCTTCTAAGAACTTCGAACTGGTTGTGGACATATTTCCGGAGATCCTGGAACTCTACCCCGACGCAATCCTGGTGGTTGCAGGAAAGATCAGGGGCAAAGAATACAGGGACTATCGTAACATGCTCTTTCGCAAGATTGCCGATTCACCCAGGACCAACAGCATCTATCTCATCAGGGGGCAATTACCCCAGGATGTATTTGATACCATACTCTCGGCGGCCGACGTGGTGGTTCTACCCTACAGGATATCTTCCCAGAGCGGCATCCTTGCCCACTGCCTTGCCTTTGGCAAACCCATTGTCACGAGCAGCACGGAGGCCATGAAGGAAGCCCTCAAGAAATCCGGGGCAGGGCTCACATGCGATGACCATTCCCAGTTCGTCGAGAATATTGCCCACATCCTCTCCGACAATGAAAAGGCGAGGGAATTGTCCCAAAATGCCATCAATTTCGTGAGAGATGTCATCTCCTGGTCCCGGGTTGCAGAACAGCACCTGGGCACATATAAGGCCCTGATGGACATTCCCGAAGTTCAGTCTCACGTCATTACAGTGGATTAGGGAGGTACTGAATCCAATGTTCGAACACCTTTACCCCTTTGAAAGGTATCCCTCGAATCCCATATTGAACCGGGAAGACATCCCCTATCCCTGCAACACGGTCTTCAATGCAGCGGCCTGCACATTCCAAGATCGCTACGTCCTTATCCTGAGGGTTGAAGACAGGGCCGGCCACAGTCATTTGACCCTGGCCTACTCGGATGACGGCTATGAATTCTCCATCGAATCTTCACCCTGGGTGACATCTTCATCCGACCCCTACTACGAGGTGTACGAGAGATACGGGATCGAAGATCCCAGGGTTACCAGGATCGGCGACGACTACTACATAGTCTACACCGCGTTTGGCCCCTACGGACCGAGGGTGGGTATCGGGCGAACAAGGGACTTTGTCCACTTCGAGATGATCTCCCTGGCCACGGAAGTGGACAACAAGGACGCCGTGCTCTTTCCCGAGAAGATCAACGAGCAGTATGTCATGCTGGACCGGCCGGCAGGCATGGGCCAAAGGGAAGGCTCCATCTGGATCACCTATTCCCCTGACCTTGTCTATTGGGGAAGGGCGCGAGCCATCCTGGCCCCGGAGCCGGGCTGGGGGAGTTCGAAGCTTGGGATTTCGACCCCACCCCTGAAGACAGAGCAGGGATGGCTCTCCCTCTACCATGGTGTCCGGGATACGGCAGCCGGCAGGTTGTACAGGATAGGCGCCCTGCTCCTCGACCTGGAAGATCCTGAGAAGGTCCTGGGATATACACCCCACTTCATCTTCGGCCCCAAGGAATACTACGAGCGGACAGGCGATGTCCCCAACGTGGTATTTCCCTGCGGGCTCATCCCGGAAGACGACGGCACTGTGAAAATGTATTACGGAGCAGCGGATACCTGCATCGGACTCGCAGAGGCCAGGCTGGAAGATATCATAGCCTGCTGCTCCACTAACATGACTTGAGGCGACGGGCTAGTGGAAGGCCACTTCCCTGAGGATGCCGAAATCATTCAGGGCCTTGCCGGATCCCACTGCCACGTCCGTGAGGGGATCCTTCGTAATGATAATAGGCAGCCTTGTCTCTTCCCTCAGGAGGGCATCCAGGTTTTTCAGCAAGGAGCCCCCGCCCGTCAGAACGATCCCCTTGTCCACCAGATCCGCGGCCAGTTCGGGTGGGATCTGCTCCAGGGCTATCCTGACGGTTCCAACGATCGTGTTCAGTTGTTCTGAGATGGCCTGCCTGATCTCTTCCGAGTCAATGGTCAGGATCTTGGGGATACCGCTTATCAGGTCCCTCCCCTTTACCTCGATGGTGTCGATCTGCTCCCCAGGGTAAGCGTTTCCTATGACGGTCTTGATGATCTCCGCGGTCTGGGAGCCGATCAGGAGATTGTAGTTCCTCTTGATGTGCTGGAGTATCGCTTCATCCATGTCATCTCCGGCAACCCTGACGGATTTGCTGTACACAATCCCTGCCAATGAGATGACGGCGACCTCCGTGGTCCCACCCCCGATGTCCACGATCATGCTGGCAGTAGGTTCGGTAATGGGCAGTCCGGCCCCTATGGCTGCGGCCATAGGCTCCTCTATGAAAAACACCTCCCTTGCGCCCGCGGATTCGGCTGACTCGCGAACCGCCCGTTTCTCAACAGACGTGATCCCGCTGGGCACGCCTATTATGATCCTGGGCCTCACCAGGGACCTCCTGTTGTGGACCTTTCGGATAAAGTACCTCAGCATGGCCTCGGTGATTTCAAAGTCCGCTATCACCCCGTCCTTCATGGGCCTTATGGCAACGATGTTCCCAGGTGTGCGACCGAGCATCATTTTTGCTTCTTTTCCCACGGCCAGAACCTTGCTCTCCCCCCTGTCGTCCCGCTTCACGGCCACGACCGAGGGCTCATTCAGTACGATGCCCCCCCCTCTCACGTAGACGAGGGTATTGGCCGTGCCCAGATCAATGGCCAGATCATGGGAGAACCTGCCCATAATGGAATCGAATAAGAACATCGCCTCACCCCTCCCCGCAGGAGTTTCCCAATGGTGCCTTCATTATATGCAGCAGATCATTAATTTCAAATGGTAATTGTGGCCCGAAGATCCTTGTCTACGAGTAGCCCTTCGGGAGGTCTTTTCCGAAGGCTCAATATTCGTCCCGATCCTCTATACGCCCCCATAATCCTCATAGCCGTCTCCAGGCAGGCACAAAAGAAGGAGACTCCGCTGGAGATGATCTCCTGGGGCTATTGAGCTCTCCTGCTAAATGTATTATCCAACTGGCTCCTTAACGGGGATCTTGATGGTGAAGGCAGTGCCCTTTCCGGGCCGGCTCTCTACGCTGATTGTCCCCTTGTGCCTGTCAATAATACCATAGACCGTAGACAGACCCAGCCCCAGGCCTTCTCCTTCAGTCTTGGTCGTATAAAAGGGATCGAAAATATGAGGAAGATCCTCCTTTGATATACCGGACCCGGTATCCGCAACCCTGATCTCCATATATTTTTCTCTGGGATGAAAAGCACTCCCCAAGGTAAGTGTTCCTCCCGTGGGCATGGCATCAATAGCATTGAAAATGAGGTTGATGATACATTGCTGGAGTTGATTCTGGTCTCCCCAGATCACCGGAATACCCCGCTCAAAATTGCTTTGGACAGCGATATTTTGAAGATTGAGTCGATGTTGGCTCAAAAGGATACATTTTTCAAGGAGTTCATTGACATCTACGTCGCTGAACTCCATCTTGGATTTTCGAGAAAATGCCAGAAGGTTTGAGACGATCTTGGAACACCTGCCTGTTTCTTCCTCGATGACACTAAGATACCGCCGGAACTTCTCGAGGTGTTGGCCTTCCAGGGGGCCCCTCTCAATGATTTTTAACATGAGCCGGATATAATTGAGGATACCGGCCAGGGGATTATTGATCTCATGGACCACGCTTGCGGCCAGCCTTCCAAGGGACATCATTTTGTGTTGGTGAATGATACGGGTCTGGTCCGCAAACTGCTGTTCCAGTCTCCTGATTTCCCTCAAATCCCGAATAAATGCGACCATGCCTGTCTGTTTCTCACCACCCCCAAAGACGGTTGCCGAAAGCTGGACCGGAACCTTCTCCCCTGCCTTGCTGAGCAGGTGTGTTTCATATAGGTAGAGCCTGTTTCTGCCGCCATGTTCTTCAGAGTCCAGTTCGCCTCTTATCTTCTCGGCACTCCCGACCGGGAATAACTGATCGAATAGGAGCCTTTTCACCACTTCATCCTTGGAATAGCCCAGCATCTCTTCCAGGCTCCTGTTGAAGATCATGATTCTTCCCTCTGCACCGCAACCAACTATCCCGTCAATGGAGCTCTCGATGAGGTTATTTTGGAAATCAAAGGCCTTTGCCAGCTCCTCGGCGGTTTCCATCCACCTGTTCTCGAGGATATTCGTGTACTCCCGGAGTTCCTTTCTCCTTTTGTAGCGATCCTTGGCCCTTTCCAGGGCAACCAATAGGGCCTCGTTCTCTATGGGCTTCGTGACATAATCAGAGGCATCGAGTTGCAACGCCCTAACGGCCGTCTCCATGTCCCCAAACGCAGTGACGACGATCACCTCAATGTCCTGATCCTCTTCCTTGACCCCCCTCAGCACCTCGATCCCGTCAATACCGGGCATCCGAACGTCCGTGATCACGATTTCGGGCCGTGATTCCCTGCACAATTCCAGCCCCTCCTCTCCGCCCGGGGCTGTCAAAACCTTGTAGCCGGCATCTTCAAGGGTGATGGACATAACCTTACGGATGCCCTCCTCGTCATCGATGAGAAGGACCTTCCATTCACCTTTTTTCATAGTACCCTTGCCCTTCGTGCCGATAACTGCGGCAGATCACAAAGAACAGCTTGCAGAGCTTGAAGCTGAAAAGATCGAATTGTGATTTGACAACCAAGTGTCCTAGCAACACTCCGGCTTTGAAAAATCCTAACCGGACATCGATGAGAAAAACCCCTTATGCTCCTATCTTTATCATATTCAGGGTATCATAAACCAGGGTTTTATTCCTTGCATCTTCTGAAGGTTTCGGGCTATCGCCAGTCCCTTCCAGTGGACCGCCTCAAGGCAGGAAATACCCGCCAAATTTCATATTGACATAACTGTTATCCACAAAATATTATCAAAAAAAGGCATAACTTTAAGCAAATACTATGAAAATGCTGGGAAAAGTGCATTCTTCGCCAAAATTTCACCTCAGCCTCGTTGTCACATTAGTCTTCCTGGTGTGGCTCGTTCTTTTCATAAGTTTCGGCGCTTGGTTTTATCTTCACTTTCAATACGACAGGCAGCGCTCTGTTGACAACGTGACCATGGGGGTGGACAGGTTGGCGCAGGCCGTCGTCTTGAGCACCGGTCAGGCAATGATCCTGAATGCCAGGGAAGACATAACTCCCATGCTGACAAGGCTGTCCAACCAACAAGGCATCAAGGGTATGCGTATCTACGACAAGCGTGGGGTGGTGAAGTACTCCGGCAGGCCTGAGGACATCGGCCGAGAAACCAGCATTAGGGCAGAGGCCTGCAACGTATGCCACCAATCTGACCCACCTCTTCTAAGAGTTCCTTTGCAAAGGAGGATCCGTACCTTTAACAGTCCGGGAGGGGACCGTTACTTGGGTGTGATCACCCCTATTTACAGGGAGAAAGGTTGCGAGACCGAGGGCTGCCATGATTCAGCAAAGGACAAGAGAGTTCTCGGGGCATTGGATATCCTCGTTTCTTTGGAGCAGATCGATAGACAATTTGTCCAACACAAGAAGGGAATCCTCGGCTTTGCCCTGGGTATCCTCCTTGCTACCGGCGGTGTCTTGGCCTTTCTTATCATGAGGTTTGTGAGAAGGCCCATTGAAAAACTGATTTCCGGGACGAGACATGTCGCTGAGGGGGATTATGGCTATCCCATCGAGGCTGAGAGGAAGGATGAAATTGGTCAGTTGGCCATGGCCATCAGCGAGATGGGCAGGCAAATAGGCGAAAAACAAGAAGAGATAAACAAGCAGAAGGAGGCCTATCAAAACCTCTTTGAACACGCCCCGTGCTATATTACGGTCCAGGACAAGGATTTCAAGCTACTGGCCTTTAACAGGGAATTTGCCGAGCATTTCGATCCAAAAGCCGGAGACTACTGTTACAGGGCATACAAGGGAAGGTCTGAGAGGTGCGAGATTTGCCCGGTGGCAGAGACCTTCGAGGACGGCAAACACCACACGAGTGAAGAAACCGGCATTAACAAGGATGGGACAAGATCCTTCTGGATGGTCAGGACAGCGCCGCTGAAAGACAGCCAAGGCGAGGTGACGGCGGCCATGGAAATGAGCCTCGATGTCACCAAGATGAAGTTTCTGGAAAATGAAGTAAGGAGATCAGAGCAGAAGTACCGGACCATCTTCAATACCATACCAAATCCCGTTTTCCTGGTAAGCGAGCAGGACCTGCGGACAATGGACTGCAACGACAGCGTGAGAGACGTCTACGGATTTGAAAAGGAGGAGATCCTTGGACGGCCCTTTGGAGACTTTTTTGAACAAGAAGAAAGGGAGCACTATGAAAAGGGTTTGAGGGTCCTGAAAGCCTTCGACAAGATAAGGCATGTTCGCAAGGACGGGAGGACAATTTTTGTGAATATCCGTGTTTCACCATCCGGGGGAGATGGGCTAGGCACACTGCTTGTTACCGTAAACGATGTTACGGAGCAGCTGATTGCAGAGCAACGGCTGATCCAGGCAAGCAAAATGGCCACCCTGGGAGAGATGGCCACGGGAATCGCCCATGAGCTGAACCAGCCCCTATCGGTCATCAAGACCGCGAGCAACCTGATTCTGAAAAAAGTGAGAAACAAGGAGACCATCGAGGAAGATCTCATGGAGACCCTGGCCGAGGAAATGGACAGCCACGTTGACAGGGCCTCAAAAATTATCAGTCACCTGAGAGAGTTTGGACGCCAGGCCGATGTAAAAAAACACGAGGTCCAGGTAACCTATGCCCTACAGAAGGCCCTGGAGATCTTTAGCCAGCAACTGAAACTCCGGGGAATTGACGTGGTACTTGACCTGGAGAAGGAATTGCCGTTCATCATGGCCGACTCGAACCGACTGGAACAGGTCTTCATCAACCTCCTCACCAACGCGAGGGACGCAATTGAAGAGAGGCAGGAAAGTGCGGACGCACGAGAGGTCCCCAAGAAAATACATATAAGGGCAAGGACAAAGAACGGAAGGGTCGTCATAGAGGTGGAGGATACGGGCACCGGGATACCAGAGGGAATCCGCGACAGGATCTTTGATCCCTTTTTCACCACCAAGAAGGTGGGCAAGGGGACTGGACTGGGACTCGCGATCAGTTATGGTATTGTCCGTGATTATGATGGCACTGTCGAGGTCAAATCCAGGGTTAATGAAGGATCTACGTTCACTGTAACATTTCCCATTGCTGGTAACTCGAAATGACGAAAAAAGTTCTCCTGGTTGATGACGAAGAAGGAATCAGAAAGATCCTCGGACTGGCCCTTATGGATGCGGGTTACGACGTGGTTGCGGCCGGCAACGGCGAAGAGGCCCTTGAGATCTTCAGGGACAAGCAACCTCCCATTGTTCTGACCGACATAAAAATGCCCGGGATGGACGGGATACAGGTGCTCAGGGCCATCAAGGCGGAAAACCCCGATACAGAAGTCATCATGATCACCGGCCACGGCGACATGGACCTCGCCATTCAGAGCCTCAAGTTCGAGGCCACTGATTTCATCACCAAGCCCATCAGCACCGATGCACTCGAAATTGCCCTCAAGCGCGCCCGGGAACGAATCTATTACAGGAACAAGCTGAGGGAATACACTGAAAATCTCGAAAAGTTGGTAACTGAAAAGACAAAGAAGTTGCTTGAGGCCGAGAGGATGGCTGCTGTAGGAGAGACCGTTGCGGGCCTGGCCCATGCAATCAAGAATGTAACAGCAGGCCTCACGGGCGGCGCATTTGTCCTGGAAAAGGGCATGGAACTGGACGACAAGAAGTACCTGACCCAGGGCTGGGAAATGGTTAAGGGCAATATCGAGAGGATCAAGAGGATGGCCCTCGACCTGTTGAACTTTGCCAGGGATCAGGGGCTTGATCTTGAGCTTTGTGACCCCAACAAGCCCCTGAAGGAGACCTACGATCTCATGCTCCCACGGGCCCAAGGCTATGGGATACGCCTTGTTCTGGAAATGGACAAGGACCTGCCGAAAACATGGCTGGACCCGGAAGGAATCCATCGCTGCATGGTGAACCTGGTAACCAATGCCATAGATGCTTGTATAGACATTGGGGCATCATCCGAGATGGATAAGAAGGTCATCCTGCGTTCGTCCAGGCCAAAGGATTATGCCGTCGAATACCAGGTCACCGATAACGGATGCGGTATGACGGAGGAGACCAAGGCCAAGGTCTTCCAGCAGTTCTTTACCACAAAGGGAAGCCAGGGAACCGGGCTTGGTCTCATGATCACCAAGAAGATCGTTGACGAACACGGAGGGGTTATCGAGTTGCAATCCAGCGAAAAAAGGGGTACAACCTTCACCATCAAATTGCCCGAAATAGAACAGTCCACCGACAGAAAGGAAGCTATTGAATCCTTCGAGGAGGCCCGCTCGAAGGCGCGTTTTTCCTGAACAAAACCTGTTTTAGGGAGTATGCCATGGTAGAATACAAGAACATACTTTTTTGCACGGACTTTTCAGAAGATGCCAACATCGCCTTTTTCCATGCACTGGACCTGGCCAAGCGGTACAATGCAAAACTGCACATTTTGCACGTCCCCCATTCCCCTTACAGGTATATGCGGCACGTGGTGGATGAGCATGTGCCTGAGAAATCGGGATCCGGAGAAGCATTCTACGACAAGGGAATTGAAGAAAGGGCCATGAAGGCCCTCAAGGAGGCCTATGAAGAAAAACTCGATGGCTTTCAAGATGTTGTTTACGTCGTCAGACAAGGTGCCCCTGATATCGAGATCATAAGATATGCAAAGCACAATGACATTGATGTGATCGTTATGGGCGCCATGGGGAAATCTGAACGCGACAGGATTGAGCACGGAAGTACAGTGGCGGGCGTATCCAAGTACGCCCACTGCCATGTCATTGCCATCAAGAACCCTGAAAGGCAATTCACCTTGCCTGGCATCAAAGACTAGGTCCAAGTCTTTCCGTGAGGCCCCCTTCTCGCGAAAGGAGGTGTACTAACGATAGCGGAGAAAATCCTTGTCATTGATGATGAACTGGACATGAGGGTGTATGTCTCCACCCTTCTGGAGACCAGTGGTTACGTGCCCCTGACTGCTGAAGACGGTGAAGAAGGCCTGGCCCTGGCGCAAAGTGAAAGGCCTTCTCTGATAATCCTGGATATCCTGATGCCAAAGATGAGTGGGCTGATGCTGTTCCATGGATTGAGAAAAGACCAGGAAATGAAAGACATCCCCGTGATCATTCTGTCCGCGATCTCCAAGAAAAGCTTCATGCATTCTCTCAAGACCTTGACCAGGCAGGCAGGGGACCAGTTCCGTGAGCCCTCAGCTTACATTGAGAAACCCCCGGAACCCGAGGACCTTTTGGAGGCCATCCAAACCACCCTTGCAAAATCAAGTGAATCAAGACAAGGAAACATTGTTTGAGCTTGCCCTTAATCTGGGAAGGTGTATGGCTGTCCCAATTTCGGCTGCGAGCAACAGCCTCCTATCTCCAAAATTACAGCGATCCTGTTTGATGAGGAACACTGTTTCCAGATCATGACAGAAGGCATTGACAATAGGAAAAGGCTCATCTTCTACGAGCAACTAAGGGATCTGCTCGATGACTTGAATATCGGCGTTTTCACCGTAGACTCCGACCGGAGGATCACGTCCTTTAATAGGGCTGTTCAACTGCTCACGGGATACAAGGCGGATGAGGTGATCGGCAAGCACTGCTACCAGGTATTTCACAATGACCTGTGCAGGGGGGAGTGCAAATTCCATGAAGCGGTCGAAGCGGAACAGACTTCCTTGAGCTTTGATATTGAAATCCTGGACCTCAACAGGGAAAGGCGCCTCATATCAAAGCTCGTCATGCCCCTTTATGATTCCAATCACGAACTGACAGGTTGTATAGAGATTTTCCAGGACCACAGTATCTTCGAAGAACTGGTTAACCGAATAAGCTATGACGAGCGCCAGCTCAAAAGCATCCTGGACAGCCTTCAGATAGGAATCTTTACCACAACACGCGGCGGTCACATCACCTTCTTCAACAAACGCGCCGAGACCATAACCGGTTTTGACCGCAAAGACATCCTGGGAAAACCATGCTCTGTTATACTGGGCGGCAGCAGGGCAAATGGAAAGAAACTTTTGGATCAGTCCGTTAGGGATGGGAGACCCCGATCCGCCAACAAACTCCTTGTAAAGAAAAAGACCGGTGAAGGCATTCCTGTTGAGGCAAACTACATGGCCCTCAAGAATGACAGGGGGGCCATTATCGGTGGCCTGGCTACGATCCAAGACCTCTCCCTTATAGATCGCCTTAATCGGGAGATAAGGAACAGATATACCTATGGCGACATGGTGGGCAAGAGCCCGGCCATGCAAAAGATATTTGAGGTCGTCTCCGTCGCTGCGCCTACTGATGCCACCCTCCTCATTGAAGGACCCACGGGAACCGGTAAAGATTTGCTAGCAAGGATAGCCCACAATTCCAGCAAGAGGGGCAACAGGGCCTTTGTCAAGGTCAATTGTGCAGCCCTGCCGGAAGGGCTCCTGGAGTCAGAGATGTTTGGCTATGTAAAGGGTGCCTTTACCGGAGCCGACCGGGACAAGCCCGGACGCTTTCAAGAGGCGGAAGGCGGCACCATATTCCTGGATGAGATAGGAGACCTTCCCCTGGCCATCCAGGCCAAGCTGCTCCGGGTACTTGAGGACAGGGAATTCTACCCCCTTGGAAGCAGGAAAACGACAAAAGTGGATGTAAGGATCATAGCGGCCACGAATCAGGATCTCGAAGACCTGGTCGCTGAGAAAAAGTTTCGGGAAGACCTCTTTTATCGCCTTAACGTCATCCAGGTACGCCTACCGCCCTTAAAGGAACGCAGAGGCGATATCCCGCTTCTCATAGAGCATCTCCTCAACAAGCTCAGCGCCCTGGGAGGTCGGAACACCCCAGGAATCTCAGAAGAGGCATTGGAGAGGTTGCTCAACTACGACTATCCCGGCAACATCAGGGAACTGGAGAACATACTGGAACATGCGCTCATCATCTGCCAGCAGGACATCATCGAATCCAGGCACCTGCCCCTGTCCCTGCACGAGAAGGTTCCACAACCCGAGCCCTCTGACTCTGGCATTTCCTCCGACCTTAGAGACTCCATGGAGGAAGAAGAGAAGCGCCGAATCTATGAGGTCTTGAGGAGCCACAACTGGAACAGGAGCAGGGCAGCTCGCGAACTCAATATCGACCGCACCACCCTGTGGCGAAAGATGAAAAAATATCAGCTACTTCACTGACCTCAACATCCCAGGCTCTGGCCCCTCCCTTGCAAGGGTAACGTTCTCCTGGGGGTCCGATCCTCCAAGTGCCGTTCTACGGCATCTTCCACTTGGCACCGGCATCAAGAGCGTTGCATATATGTTGCAACGATGTTGCTTACCCTCTATACGCATTAATATATTGAAATTTCGAAATTATCATTGCGGATCCAGGCCTCATGGGCATTATTATGTTTCATTCCTGCATCATATTTTTCTCTGCTTCTTACCCCTGGACTACGCTCCATTTCGTAACTAGCCGAATCTTTTAGGTAATTTTCTTCTGGCATGCTATCTGCTTACATAAGTAAGCGACTGCCTTGGACCCAGACAACATCCAAAAACCAAAAGGGTCCCTGCATATCATCTTAAGCAGAGATGGCCGCAGCAGGATGCGGGGAGCTTCAATACCTGGAAAAGGGGACAGAGAAATGGCCAAGAAAAAAGTCCTTGTTGTGGATGACGAGATGGATATGAGGGTCTTCCTCTCGACCCTCCTGGAGACGAGCGGCTACAAACCTTACGTGGCAGATCAAGGGGAAGAGGGCATCAAGCTTGCAAGGGAGATCAAGCCGGACCTCATCATCCTGGACGTAATGATGCCGAGGCAGGGGGGCATACAGATGTACCGGGAAGTCAAGACGGATGAGGCCCTAAAGCGCACACCGGTCATAATCCTCTCTGCCATCTCCAAGAAGACCTTCTACCACTCCCAGAACATGCTCGACACTTACAAGGGACAGGAGGTGCCTGAGCCGGAGGGGTACATTGAAAAACCACCCGACTCTGAAGAGATCCTCAAGTGCGTGGAAGAACTCCTGGCGGCACGGCTCCAGTAGCAAGCGGTGGCGGATTTCAGGATAACTGAAGCCTTCAGCCTGCCTTACCTTGAGGGTTTTAGAGAGGAACGGTAATGCAAAAACGAATTGGTTTCTATATATGCCATTGCGGTGTCAATATAGCCGGCAAGGTCCGCGTCAAGGAGGTCGCAGAATTTGCCGGGGGCATGGACAACGTCGTTGTTTCAAGGGACTACAAGTTCATGTGCTCGGACCCGGGCCAGGAGATGATCCAGCAGGATATACGGGAACTGGGGCTCAACCGGGTGGTCGTTGCATCCTGCAGCCCCAGGTTGCACGAAAAGACCTTTCAGGCCGCCTGTCAGCGGGCGGGTTTGAATCCCTACTTGTTTCAGATGGCCTCGGTCCGAGAGCAGGTCTCCTGGGTCACCGAAGACCCTGAAGAGGCGACAATGAAGGCAAAGACCCTTGTGGCAGCGGCCATCAACCGAGTGAACTACCATCACCGTCTCTATGACAGAAGGGTGCCCGTCAACCCGGATTCTCTGGTGGTCGGTGGAGGGATTGCGGGTATGCAGGCCGCCCTGGATATAGCCGATGCAGGATACAAGGTTTACCTGGTGGAAAGGGAGCCCACCATCGGCGGACACATGCTACAGTTTGACAAGACCTTTCCCACCCTGGATTGTGCCGCCTGCATAGGAACGCCCAAGATGGTCTCAGTGGGGCAACACCCAAACATTGAGTTGCTTACCTTCAGCGAGGTAAAAGAGGTCTCAGGATTTATCGGAAATTACCTTGTCAAGATCCTTCGCAAGCCCAGATTTGTCAAAGAAGGTGTCTGTACCGGATGTGGGGAATGCGAGAAAGTCTGCCCGGTCATAAGACCTAGTGAATGGGACGAGGGCCTCGGAAAGAGACGGGCCATATACAGGGCCTTTCCCCAGGCCGTACCAATAACCTTCACTATCGAAAAAAAGGATCGTGCCCCTTGCGCCATTGCCTGCCCCGCCGGAATCAATGTCCAGGGCTATATCCAGCTCATAAAACAGGGCCGGTACCAGGACGCTGTAAAACTGATACTGGAACGCATCCCCTTGCCCGGGGTCCTCGGCCGTGTGTGCCCCCACCCCTGCGAGAGGGAATGCCGGAGATCGGAGGTAGACGAGGCCCTGTCCATCAGGGAGTTGAAGCGGTTTGCCGCTGACAGGGCGGACTTTGAGGACCTCCCTTCACCGCAAATCGAGGACCGCCCGGGAAAAGTCGCCGTTATCGGTTCCGGGCCTGCGGGGCTCACGGTAGCCTATTACCTCCGCCAGCGGGGCTATGGAATTACCATATTTGAGGCCCTTCCCGCTCTGGGAGGAATGCTCCGGGTGGGCATTCCGGACTACAGGTTACCGCCGGAAATCCTGGATACAGAGATAAATCATATCCTCAAACTCGGTATTAATGTCCAGACAGGGAAACGCCTGGGGAAGGACTTCACTTTCGCCGACCTGGAAGAACAGGGCTTCAAGGCCGTCTTTGTGGGGATAGGTGCACACCTCGGCATGAAACTGAAGATTCCGGGCGAAGACGACCTCCACGGGGTTGTGGATGCAGTGAGGTTTCTGAGAGACGTAAACCTGGGAAACAGGGAAAAACAGGGGGACAGGGTAGTGGTGATCGGCGGCGGCAACGTGGCCATCGATGCTGCTCGTACCGCACTGCGGCTGGGGTCACAAAAAGTCCATATCGTTTATCGACGAAGCCGCAATGAGATGCCGGCTTACCCCGAAGAGATTGAAGGCGCCCTGGAGGAAGGTATAAAGATTCATTACCTTACGGCCCCAGTGAAAATCATCGGGCGTGATGGAAAAGTTGAAGCCGTTGAATGCATCAAGACAGAGTTGGGCCAGCCCGATGCCTCCGGCCGGAGGAGGCCGATGCCCGTCCAGGGATCAGAATATGTAATCGAGTGCGATGCGCTAATCCCGGCTATTGGACAGCAGCCCGATCTTTCGTGTGTCGCAAAGGATTCCGGCCTCGAGATAAGCCGCAGGGGCACCATAGTTGTCAACCCCTACACCATGCAAACTTCAAAGCCTAATGTCTTTGCATCCGGTGATGCGATCACCGGGCCTGCAACCGTGATTGAAGCCATAGCGTCCGCGCGCAAGGCAGTAGAGGCAATCGACCGTCTCCTGAGAGGTGATGATCTCGAAAGTTTCGCAAAGGAGCTGGCTGCCGCAGAGCCTCCGGGATGCGACTGGGCTGAAATCCCAGCAGGCACTAACAAACAATCCCGACCTCGACCCGTCAACATTACCGCCGAGGACCGGGGGCTGTCCTTTGCTGAGGTAAACCCGGGGTTCTCTGAGGAGGACGCACGGGGTGAATCAGAGCGCTGTCTCAATTGTGGTATATGCAGTGAGTGCATGGCATGCACTCAGGTCTGCGAGGCAAAGGCCATAGATCACGAAATGGAGGCCCAGGAAGAAGAGATAGAGGTCGGCAGCATCATTATAGCCACGGGGTACGACCTGTGGGACCCCTCTCCCATGAAACAATTCGGCTACGGAAAGTACCCTAATGTCTTTACGAGCCTGGAATTCGAACGGATCAATAACGCGACCGGACCTACTGAGGGACAAATCCTTCTCAGGGATGAAAACTGGGAATTCACATCGAGGCATCCCGATGCTGTAGCCATCATCCACTGTGTGGGCAGCCGAGATCAAAACTACCACGACTATTGCTCCAGGGTCTGCTGTATGTACGCCCTCAAGTACGCGCATCTTATCCGAGACAAGGTGGGGCATCACACCAATATCTATGACTTCTACATTGATATGCGCTGCTTCGGCAAAGGCTACGAAGAATTTTACCGGAGGTGTCAGGAGGAAGGTATCACATTCATAAGGGGCAAACCTGCGGAGATCACCGACCTTCCCATGAGTCCCGAGGAAAGGAGCAAACTGGTGGTCATAGGTGAAGACACATTGCTCGCAAAACGCTACAGGCTCCCCGTGGACATGGTGATCCTGTGCGCGGCCATGCAGTCCAGGGACGATGCAGCAGGGGTGGGCAGGGTCTTTGGCGTAAATCAAGGGGCAGACAGCTTTTTCTTGGAGGAACACCCCAAGCTGGCACCCCTGAATACTGCGACGGATGGTGTCTTCCTCGCCGGCGCCTG
>JAFDHO010000367.1 GCA_019308745.1 Deltaproteobacteria bacterium | reverse complement strand
CAGTACACAATCTCTATCCTGCTTTTGTCCATCTTGATGCCGTAACGGGTACCGGGCCTTTTCCCCAGGGAGGCGATCTCCAGCTCCTTGAGGGCATAATAGCCGAACCGGATTCTCAGCCGTTCCTTTATCTTGGCCTTGTAGGCGTTGAAGTTCTCGGAATTGAGCTGGGTAATGCCGGTATCACTCATCTCGACAAGCGGGCGGTCTCCGGCAATCTTCCTGTAGAGACTGGTTAACTGATCCTGTCTGTCATAGATCTCGCGAATGTCCATAAAGCAATCCGTGCAAGTATCACACGTGTCTGATGGGATGGTGCAGTCTTTTTTCCTGATTGCAAAAAAGGCGTACAGCGCCATCCATGCAGGCATCAGGTCCAGCTCCAGGGCCCTGTAAATCACCTTCCTGGCAGGGAGATCGATTTTCAGGGAAGGCACCTCTTCCTTTACAATGGAAGACAGGAGGGTGCCGGGGTCTTCTGGCCCACGGAGGAGCTCGGTCGACAAACTGTCCCGCGCCGATACGAATGGAAGGTGTACCAGGGTCACCTGTGCGTATTTTGTTTCCTTGAAAAAGGGGTTGCCGTGCTCGTCCTTCAGCTCGATCGTCCTCGATTCCCGGGGAGGGTAGTAAAACTCCCTGTTGCTTTCAAATTCCGGGGAGACCAGGACATGGTATATCCTGTCCCGGGGTCGGCCATATATCTGGGCAGCGAGAGTCAGGCATGAACTCATAGTCTTGCGTCCCCCCGCGATGGAGAAGAAGACCGTGTTTTTGGGATCGCTCGTAAAGCGGAAAGTGAGGTCCAGGCACAGTCTCAAAAGGCGCTCATTATCCGCTTCTGTCAGGATGTCGGGAAGCTCCTTGCCATGCTCATCTTTTATCACGTGGATGTTCTTGTGGTCAAAGTCAATGGAGGATGGATCGATCCCGTACTCTTCAAGATACCGGTAGTAGTGGCCGCTCTTGCCCGATAGAAGCTCCCCGTAAATGCGTTCCTTGCCGTCACGGGTGGTTATTACATGGATTGCATCCACCTGCTGCTGGTTTTGGTGGAGCGCAAAGAGTGTCTCGGTTATGACCTGGGGGTTCAAACCCGTGACTGCAAGGAGGATGTTTTTCATCATATGGCCTCCCATCTTATCATTCCCAGGCCAAAGGTGGTTTGCTTGCCCAGGTGGGCCCTGGCACAGAAATCGAGGAAGGGTAGATATTCACCGATTTCTCCCTCGTACGTAATGGAGCCTACGATTCCCCCCATTAGCATGGCGCGGTCCTGGCGGCCGGAGTACCTTTGCCAGTCAAACCAACCAATGTCAGATTCAGCTATCCTAACGGCCTTTGCCCGGTGAACAAGACCCTTGTAATCAAGGTCAGGTTCACCTTGGCCGTAAGCACTGTACAGGGAAGACACCCTCCTGAGCATGGCCCTCACGAGCACGTGAAAGGGCAGCTCTGCAATGAGGCGGTTTTGGAACTTGATGCGCAAGGGGGTGATAATAGAAAGCTTGAGACGGGTTATGCCCGGTTGATTCTTTCCAGAAACATGGTTCAAATTGAGCTCCGCGGGATCTTTCATGGTTATGTTGCCCTTGCCTCCGTCATAGACCAGTTGATCTTCGCTCTCTACTTTTTCAACGATGAACAGGCCCCTTTTGCCCTTTACCCGCTTACCGATCCCTATTCTGCCCATTTGCTCAAAGGCATAGACAAAATAGGGGAGGTTCTTGTTTGCTTCACCAAAGAGAAGCAAGGAAAAATTGAAGGGAGAACCCTCTTTGAAGTGGGTATCCGTTGTGAGAGGTGGTTCTATGACAAAGGGGTGGGGCCTGGAAGGGGGCGTTTCAAATACCTGGTAATAGAGGCAACGCTGCCGGAGGATACAATCTTTGCATTCCTGCTTTCTTAAAGCGCAGACGACTCTTTTGAGGGCGGTCCCAAAGACTCCCCTGAAAGTTGAACCCTTGTAATAGGGCAGGATGGCCTCGTTATCAAGAACGCAGAAAAAACTATAGTTACCGAAGAGCATGGGTTGATCCCTCTCCATCCCATGATTCAGTGAACAGTTAGTGCATTCCAGGTCAAAAGGTATCAAAGACAGCAGGTTTGCCCCGCCCGCAGATAGCCACGGCTTTAGTCGTGGATGAATGCGGTTAAGGGCGGGATGTCGTACCACTAAGTCCCGCCGATTGCGAAGCAATTCGGCGAAACTAAGTGGTGCCACGGGCTTGCCCGTGGGGCTCCACAGGTTTTGTCCTGAATATTCAAGAACTCAGGGTTTGAAGGTTGCAGTTTGCTGTAAAGAGAAAAGCTCCTAAGATTCAACATGTTGAGAATTGCGTTGTAAAGTTGCAAAAGAACGAGAAACAAAGGAAATCGCGTGTCGTTTGATCGCAGGCAGGAGCGTGCCTGTGCCGGGGTTTGCCCCGGTGCTCC
>JAFDHO010000366.1 GCA_019308745.1 Deltaproteobacteria bacterium | reverse complement strand
GGGGGGAATAGCGGCGTAGAGCGGTAGTTTTCGACGTATCACTCGCACCGCATGTATAAACGATAACCGATCCGGGTCCTCATCTGCCTTGAGGGCCGCCTCATGCATGAGACCACGAACAGCAAAATGGGCCATCAACAACCCATAGAACTCTTGGCGAACCAACTCGGGGGTCTTGCTGCGAAGGACAATCCTGGCTCCCCTGAGATGGGTTTTGAGTTCATCGAAGGCCGTCTCGATTTCCCATCGTTCGTGGTAGAGCGCGGCCAACTCCTGTGCCGGAGCCTGGGCTGGGTCCAGGATGGTGCTCATCACTCGATACAGGGGTTCGGCATCAGGAACACCCTCGAGTTGGTACTCAATCACCCTTACCACAATGCCACCGCGACCATGTCGGGGGTGCTTGTCCGAGGGATATATCCGGCTCAGATAAGAGCGAGCCGTCAGTCAAGCGTTCCTCCACCGGCAAACGCAGATTCTTCTTGACCCGCCACAGCAGCTCCGCCCCAGTGGACATAGCCTGGGTCCAAAGTTCAAAACTGAAGAAATAACGGTCCGCCAGACAAAGCATCCCCGAAGTCAAATGGCGCAACGCAGCCCTGGCAAGATCCAATTCCCCGGTCCCGTAAGGCCCCATCTGAGTGCCAAAGAGCACATGCGTGCCATTTTCCACCAACGAGACAAAGCGTACCTGCGGAAACCCACTTTGTCCCCGGCTAGCCTTAGGGCGCCCAAATGCCGCTGCGTTGACTTTCTCATCGGCCACATCCATCGTGCTACCATCCAAACTTACCAACCGCCACCGCCGGTACCACGCCCCTACAGTCGCTTCCCCAGCAATGGGTCGCACCAACTCATCATGCAGTCGCTTCATCGGCTCGGCTCCAAGCCGCGTACGTGCCTTGCTGATGCCAGATTTGCCTGCAACCTTGACTCTTACCGACGGGTCCAGCAGCCATTGAATCCCCTCCAGCAGACACCGCAGCACTTCACGGTAAGACGAACACATGTACAAGGCCAGCGCAATCACATAATAAACCACTACTCGCTTTCCCTGTAGCAGCCAAAACCGAATCGACCTTCTCTCTGGGATAGGTCTTGGCAACCACGCCCAAGCTAATGTAATCCGTAATCCGGCTCCCCTTCGGGAGCTCCGCAAGTGTCCGTGCCATCACCACACCTCCTGTCTTGGGATGGCACAGCGTATCATGGGTGAATCGTTAAGTCAACAGTATTGCTGCTAGCTCTAACCTTTTTTTCGCCTCTTGAGTGGAAAAAGGGGATGAGAGGAAGCCGGTCTTGCTCCAAACCCTGAAATATGTTTGGCTTAGGCTTTGCCACGGTAAGTACTTTATTATCCAACATATCATAGGGTGGGAAGAAAGGTCTTAAAAACATTCAAGGTAGCAATCTCCACGACCGTGATAGACATCTTGCCATGATTTTCGTTGATGATCAATAGTGATTTGGGATCGGATGAAAAAAACCAGCTTGTGCTGGTTTTTTGGAAGATCTCCACCTCAAGAGTTGTGGATGGCACGACAGGGTGGCCGGGCCCTGGACCGACACAGAGTTCGGTCCCTACGGGAGGTTTGTGGCACCGCACGGAGGCCTGCCCGCCTGGGGTTTATCCGCCTCAGGCATGGTCATTCCCTAGGGAGGCCGTTTTGAAACATCCGGTAGTGAACGAGCTCTGTCTCGTTCATTTTCTGTAGTGAACGACGTCCCTGTCGTTCATGTGGGATGGACCCGACGGGGAGGGGGAGGCGTCGTAGTGAACGGTCGCCGTGCCGTTTATAGGAGGAATGACACAGAGGTCATTCCCTACAGGGAGGTTGTGGCCCGCTACGGGAGGCACGACAGAGACGTCGTGCCCTACGGGATGGTTCGCACATTGTAGTGAACGAGCTCTGTCTCGTTCAGACCACCGCGCCGTTCATTCTTGACAGCTAGGGCATATTCTTGTATAGGTGCATTCGCACGCACGACCTCAAATGGAGTGAGCCATGATCCACGTGGAGAACCTGACCAGGTATTTCGGTGAACTCTGTGCCGTGGATCACATCAACCTGGAGATCCTGAGGGGAGAGATCCTAGGGCTGCTCGGTCCCAACGGGGCCGGGAAGACCACTACGCTTCGGATGTTGACCGGATTCCTGAGACCTTCATCGGGCACAATTCGCGTAAAAGACTACACCATAGAAGAGAACTCCCTGGAGATCCGCAAGCTCCTCGGCTACCTGCCCGAATCCGCTCCCCTGTACCATGACATGCTGGTCTATGACTACCTGGATTACGTGGCAAGCATACGCGACATCCAGGCCAAAGAAAAGGTCTCCAGGATCAAGGAGATGGCCGAGACCTGCGGCCTCAGGGAGGTCATGCACAAGCCAATCGGGGAGCTTTCCAAGGGCTACAAGCAAAGGGTGGGGCTGGCCCACGCCATGATGAAGGATCCGGAGATCCTGATCCTGGATGAGCCCACGTCGGGGCTGGATCCCAACCAGATCATAGAGATCCGAGAGATCATCAAGCAGATCGGTAAGGAGAAGACGATCATCATCTCCACCCATATCCTGAGCGAGGCCGAGGCAACGTGCGATAGGGTCGTCATCATTAACCAGGGAAGGATCGTCGCAGACGGCGCCATGGAGGACCTGAAGCTCTCGGCAAGCGGGGAATCCACGGTTCATCTCTCCCTGAAGGGGGGCACCGAAGAGGAAGCGGTGAAGGTCCTGGGGGCTGTCCCCGGGGTTCGGTCCGTGCGGGGGGAGCGTGAGGGGGACGATCTCCTTCGGGTTCGACTTGGCTGTGATGCCTCAGAAGATATCCGTGCGGAGGTCTATCAGCGGATCAAGGAGACGAACTGGATTCTTCTCGAGCTCTACCAGGAGACCCAGACCCTGGAGAAGATATTCCAGAGACTGACCCGGGAGGGATGAGATGCGCCAGGTGAAGCATATCTTCAGGAAGGAATTCACGGCCTATTTCATCTCGCCCATTGCCTACATTGTCATCTCTGTGTTTCTGATCGTAACAGGCTGGTTCTTCTTTTCCACCTTCTTTCTCTTCAACCAGGCCGACCTGAGGGTCTTTTTCGGGCTCCTGCCCCTGACCTTCTCCTTCTTTGTTCCCGCGGTCACCATGCGCTTGTTTTCCGAGGAGTTGAACCTGGGGACCTACGAGACCCTCATGACACTGCCCGTCACCTTTCGGGAAGTGGTGCTCGGCAAGTTCCTGGCAGGCGCTGGATTCGTGGCGGCCATGCTCGTGCCCACCCTGGCCTACCCGGTCTGCGTGTCCCTCATGGGGGATCTCGACTGGGGGCCGGTCCTGGGTGGATACCTCGGGGCGATTCTCCTGGGGGCCTCCTATGCCGCGGTGGGCCTCTTTGCTTCCTCCCTCACCCGAAACCAGATCATTGCCTTTATCACGGCCATGGCCCTCTGCATCAGCCTGACCCTGATTGATAAGGTCCTCTTCTTTCTCCCGG
>JAFDHO010000120.1 GCA_019308745.1 Deltaproteobacteria bacterium | reverse complement strand
TTTGAGCGCCGATCGGGTTGAGAGCTCCAGCATTCCTGGCGAATTCACCCGCTTTGAGCCCACAGAGCTAACCCCACGCGTATGCCCCCATGGAACCTGTGGAAATGGCTCCTCCCTGGGTGTCGCCTGCCACGAACAGCCCTGGTAAGGAGGCCTTGCCTTCTTCGTCTATGATCACACCCGCAACACTCCTTCGAAGTCCCCATATGTGGGTCCGGGATTGTATGGGCGCCTTTCTCAGCCCCCCCCTGGCTTTCATGAACTTGAGGGAGCGAGGGTCTTCATTGGACATCATGAATTCCCAGTAGCGCTCCACCTCTTCAGGCAGAGATGTGGTGTCCCAGACCAATACCTCCCCCTTCTCCCTTGCTGCGGCCATCATAAATCGATAGGCAGACTCGCCTTTCAATTTCTCGAGAAGATCTTTATGCTTCTTCAAGATCTCTTCGCCCTTCGAGTTCTTCAAACCACCAAAAAGCACTGGCCGAGGACCAGGAGGTAGCCCCGCATCCATCTGTTGGATCATCAGAAATTCCATATTCACTAACTTCGCTCCAGCTCGATAAGCTGCGGCAGCCCCATCGCCCGTAACGAGCGGTGAATAATGATTAAGAAAGAGCCTATTGGGGTACGTCCCATATGGTTGTTGATACAGGCGGTGGGCACCTCCTGTACTGATAATTGTCGCCTTTGCCTTGATCACCATATATTTGCCGTCACGTATATTGAAAGCCGTGGCACCTACTACCCGACCCTCATTCGTAAGCAGGTCGACCAGCATGCTTCTGTTGATAACCTTTGCCCCGCTTTTCCTTACGGCCTCTGCCAGCTTTAATTTCAGGTCAGCGCCCCTGTAAAGGATAAAGTCCCCGAGCTTTGCCCTTCCAGCAGCGCCATCCGTCCCCGCTCGGATCCTGCCTGGTGCAAATTTATAGGTTCCATCCTCTTCCGCCACTTGGACCCCTGCCCTTTCCAGTTCCTTGATCACCTGAACAGAGTGCTTGGACGGGATGAGGTTTAACCGATGATTCGTAATACTTCCCCATCCCCCTGTTTCCCGGGCCTCCACAAGTTCTTCGGGGGTAATTCCATTTAGTCTTACATCCGCGACTGAAGGCAAATGATCCAAGCCAGGCCCCCCACTTCCGCTTCTCGCAATATTCGCCTTTTCTACCACAATACAGCTGACGCCCTGATCCCTTGCCTTTATTGCTGCAAGGCATCCCGCCAATCCTCCGCCTATGACCAGCACATCGGTATCCATGACTTCTGTGGGGGAATCCTTCGTATTCATATCAGGCACCTCCTCAGACAATTCTCAAAATGGATGAGATCGAAATCAAACCCGCATGCTTTTGGTTATGCCTACCAGTTCTCGGTCTTCTTGTGGAACAAAGCTTATTAAAAAGGTAATGTAGCCGCGCAAATCTATTATTCTGTAGGTTTGGTGTCGATGAGGCCCGTCTCCTAACTCAAGAATGGGAAAGACATCAGCAATACTCGCTGGATATGCGCTTAATGATCTGTGCGATCTCTCGCCGGCGTTTGGGTCGCATTCGCTGGGGGATGGAGGAAACGGTAATGGCAGCGACGACTTCATTTCCTCTATTGTAGATAGGAACTCCCAATGAAATGGCCCCCTCGTAGAACACGGACTCGGTGGCAACATAGCCAATTCTTCGGGCCTTCTCGGCCAGTCTTCTAATGTCATTCGAGGTTAGGTTTCGATAATAAGGATATCGCCTTTCATTTGCCTTCAGGATTTCCTCAAACTGCGCCTCCGGGAGAAAGGCGATAAGGGAAAGGCTTCCAGGTCCTATGCCCAAGGGGCGCCGTGCACCAACGTCCACGGTCAAAGCCTTAATGGGAAAGGTCCCTTCAACCCTGTCAATACACATGGCATCATGACCTGATCGTATGAGAAGAAAAACCGTGTCCCCTGTCTCGTGGGCAATCCGTTCAAGGGCCGTCCGGTATTTTTCAATAATGGTAAACTGCCTGGCCCTCATCCCGAGGGAAAAGAGTTCCAGCCCGGGATAATAGAGCTTGGAAAAAGGATCTTGAAGAATCAGCCCCTCCTGTACAAGGACCTGTAGTATCCTGCGGGCTGTCGCTACATGGAGCCCGATATCCCTTGCTAGGGTTGACAATCGCACCCCGCCCTTATCATTGTAGTTAACTACAGAACGGATTATGGCAACGGCTCGATTTATGCTTTGGGTTCCCTTTTGCCCTCGGGTCTCTTCCGGATTATTACGGCTATGAGGCAAGAATTACTCTCCACTGCCCACCAACACCTTCGTTCGGGCCGAACCAGTTATTTATCACATTATGATAGTTCTATTTCATATTATGGAAGCAGAGCCATGCTCGAATGTCAACAGAAAAATCATCCCCCAGAGATTGTCGGATAGAGCGGGGCCTTAAGATTTTGTCGATTTTTGACCCTGGAACCCATCCTTCCAGGCAAAGGCCCAGCCCTTTTCCTGTGGAATCACCCTGAGACAGCGTTGTTATCTCGGCACCAGGCCTTTATCAAAAAGCCTCATTCCCCGTTAATGGTATGCGGGTGTGCAACAAGGAAATCATTCGTCCTTTTACGGCCTGTTGCCCGAAGTCCCTTGTTTGCTTCGGTCCCAAGGAGGTCATATTGGGGCACGCCGTGGTTTGAGACTATCCGCTATCCTTTTCATGATTTAAGCAAAAGCCTCTCTGGAGGTAACCGGTCGGAGCGTGAGTCTGCAGAACGGGTTCAAGCGGGGAATTAGTTCCCAGGGACCTTAGATGAGAGGATATCCTCTATGGTCCTGTAATTTGTGTGGGCGTCGTGGTGTTCCTGGACGTGTCGCCTGGCGGCACGGCCCATCTTTTCCCTGAGCGCCGTGTCCTTAAGGAGCAGGGCGATATTGTTCGAAAACCCCTCCAAATCCTTCGGGCCGGACAGCAGGCCGGTCTTACCATGGACGACGGCCTCAGCCGCGCCCCAGCCGTCAAGGGCGACCACCGGAAGCCCGCAGGATTGTGCCTCCAGATAAACAAGCCCCAGACTCTCCTGGATACCGGGGAAAACGAACAGGTCTCCACCGCTGTAAAACCTATACATGGTACGACGATCAACTCTCCCCAAGAAAACTACCCGGCCGGGCACATGCTTTTGAGCAAGTCTTTCGAGGCTCTGCCGTTCCTTGCCATCTCCTGCTATGACGAGCCGGAAGCGCAGGCCCTGCTGGAGAAGCCTCCCGCATGACCTTATTACCAGGCCTACACCCTGAGCCTTTACTCCCTGCCTGAGCATAGCGGCCGTCAGTATGACACATTCCTTCCCCACCTGCCAAGAGGCCCGCAGCTCAGAGCGCGCCTCTTGATCAAAGAAGAAGCACCTCGGGTCGATCCCCGGCCTTACGTAGTGAAGACGTTCCCTGGGAACAATCCTCAGGAGATTCCTTTGGTCCTTCAACTTGTTCGTGATTACAATGTCGGCCCTTGAGAGGGCCGCAGTGTTTAACAGGTAACCCGGCAGGGTCTTCAACCTCCTGCGCCTCTTTGTGGAAAAGATCCCCTGAAAGATCACATAGGGAATCCCGAGAGATCGGCTGCACAAGGGGCCCAGTGGGTCAGGGGCCTTGTAGTAGGAGTGGTAGGTTATCCAAAGGTCAGGTCTCCCCTTCCTCCCCAGCATCCTCCGGAGTCGTAGCACCTCTCCCGCAAACAACGGCCACAACCAGGGCTTCCAGTAGATCCAGCGCGCCCTCAAGTTGCTCGCCAGGTGCAACCTGTGACCTTGGCCCTGAAGATAGCGGAAGAGCTCACTCCCCGTGACCAGATCCCCAGATGGGTGAGGGTGTCCCATGGGCTTGAAGGGCATATAGAAGGCAATTCTCATGAAGACAGGAAGGCCTCCTCTCCTGTTCACCAGTATTGAGACATTCCATCGACGCTGGCATGTATATACTCACATGATCTTCCACCTATTTAGAATCCAGGGGTTAGGACTGTCAACTGTTTTGTCACCGGGTGCCGTGTAACCCTCTCGTTCAATTTGACATAGATCCCGGCATTATATACCATGCGACCATGATTTTGCCTCGACTGGATCTGCTGATATACGCTCATGATGGAAGAGGACTCGGCCATGCAAGTCGCGGAATTGCCGTGGGCATGGCGGTCCGCAGACTCTTCCCGAGCATGAGAGTCCTTTTTGTGTCCGGATGCAGGGAGGCTGCTGAACTCATCGCCGGGGCGCCCCTTGACTGGATCAAATTGCCCTCTTACGAGTCCCAGGTGGTGGACGGAAAATCAAGGGGGAAGGAGGGCTGTTCCAGATTCTCTTCAAAGGAGATTGGAATAATTCGCGGGGAGTTGATAAGGGCAATTGTAAGGACCCACGATCCTCGCTGTGTCCTGGTAGACCATAGCCCCCAGGGGAAGCACCGGGAACTCCTTCCGGCCCTGCGAGACGGTGAACCAGGCAGAATCAAATGGGTCCTGGGAATGAGGGCTGTGATCGGTGATGTCAACAGCGTGTGGTCTGAAATGGCCCTCTCGACTTTCAAGGCTCACTACCAGGGAATCGTGTGGTATGGGGACTCTACGATCCTCGGGGACGACCCCTTGAGGAATATTTTCCGCCGCTATGGAGTACGGCCCCTGGAAGTGGGATACGTGTCCAGGATGCAGGAGCTTATTCACCTTGATCAAGACCTCAAGGAAACAGCCGGCAAAGATGTCGCCGGAACGGTTTCCGTCCCCTGGATGGGTGAGAGCACGTCCTCGCTCCTGCGGGAGATTTCGAAGGGCCTGGAAATGCTCGGCGATAGGCACGGTCAGTGGCACCTCTACCTCGGTTTCAGAGTAATAGAGGAGACGGAACCTGAAGTCAAGGAAGCCTTGAAGGCCATGCCATTTTGCATTGTGCGCCAGGTCGGTCCCAGGTACATCAAGAGTCTCTTGAATTCAAAGGTCTCTCTTATTTACGGAGGCTATAATAGCTTGACCGATGTCTTGTGCGCGCGTAGGCCTTCTGTGGTCGTATTGCGGGGGATGCAGGACAGGGAACAGGAGGATCATGTTGCCAAACTGGCAGACTATACCGGTAACCTGGTCTTCCTTGAAGACAGGGATGCCGATTCAGAGAGGCTTTACAGGGAGCTCAGATCTTTGCTGGATTCTGCGGCCCCTGCGGGCAGGGGAGTGAATTTGAACGGGGCTGAAAACACGGCCAAGGTCCTCGCCGGATTGATGGAAGGGCCCTAAAGTTGGCACGTATTTTCGGATATCTTTCTCCTTTTTTTCTTTCTTGCCCTTCTATTGTATGCTGTGATAGGCTCATTTCGAATCCCAGTAGGCCGCGAGAAGGAATACTTCGATTTCCGGGGATGATAGGCCGCACCTATTCAGACTTTCTGTTATTTTATACATATCAATAGGTTATGAGAGTGTTACCTTACGAGTGAATTGATTTCTATTTAAGCCCCTCCAGTCTGTCAGAGTGCGAACAAGGTGTCTTTGGTCCGCTCGAGTGATATGCCGCTACCTTGCAATCCGAGGGGGAGATGACCAGACGCAGCAAATTCTGTTTTAAGATCCTCATGTATTCCCATGACACCTATGGCCTCGGGCATATAAGGAGGACAATGGCAATTGCCTCCCACCTGCGAGACAGGGATATCAACACACTGATACTGACGGGCTCGGCCCTGGCAGGTCAGTTTCCCCTCCCAGAACAGACCGATTTTGTGCGGATCCCCGGAATGATCAAGATGACCAATGAGGAATACCTTCCTCTCTCCATAAAGATAAACCCCCAGCACGCCCTGGACATAAGAAAGAATATTATCAAGACGACGGCTAAGACCTTTAAGCCCCACCTGTTCATTGTCGACAAGGAGCCCCTGGGGATGAAGAAGGAAGTGTTGCCGACCTTGAGATGGCTAAAGCGGTGTCTGCCCAGGACCCGGACCATCTTGGGGCTAAGGGACATCATGGATGAGGCATCCGTCGTCAAGAATGATTGGGACAATAAGGGTGTCTATGAGGCCATGGAGGAGCTGTACGATGAGATTTGGGTTTACGGAAACAGGGAGTTGTATGACCCGGTCCAGGAGTATGAGGTTCCTGAATCCGCCAGCAGAAAGATGGTTTTTACAGGTTACATCCCCCGGCAGGTCCCGAGCAAAAAGGCCGTGCAGAAGATAAAGAGAAAACAGGTCCGCCGTGACGGAGAAAAGCTGGTAGTTGTCACGGCAGGCGGAGGGGGAGATGGATATGCCATGATGGATACCTTTCTAAGGATGCTGGAAGGGGAAAACGGTGCGGTCCCCTTTCGCTCGGTTATTATCACGGGCCCTTTCATGCCTGGTAAGGAGCGGGACAAAGTCTCCGAATTGGCAAAGAAATTGGGAGTCCGTACATGGAATTTCTACCCAAAGATGGAAGAGATCCTGGCAGCCGCCGACCTGGTGGTCACCATGGGAGGATACAATACCCTTTGCGAGATACTCACCCTGGGGACGGTCTCTTTGATAATCCCGAGGGATACACCACGAAAGGAGCAACTGATACGAGCCAGGATATTCTCCGAGCAGAAGATGGTCGACTACCTTCCCTGGGATTCTTTCACTCCCAGCAGCCTCAGGGAAAAGGTTTTCTCCCTGCTGGACAATCCAAAACCTTACCAGGACGCCATGTCACAATTCCCCCTGACCGGGCTCGATGTCATCAGTGAGCGCCTTCAGGCCTGCCGCAACAAGTGCAAGTAGGGCATAACATACCCTCGCCTGCTTTAGGATATGGGAGCCCCCAGGATCACGACAGAACAGATGGACGGGAATAGGAAAAAGAGACCAGGGCAAGACAACGGTCCTGTCTTGGGGTTGATACTCAAGGGTTACCCCCGAATTTCCGAAACCTTTATCTCAAACGAAATACTCCTCCTTGAGAAGGCTGGCCTATCCCTCCACCTCTTTCCAATGCGCGGGCCGAGGGAGACCTTTGCCCATGAATCCGTAAGGGAAATCAAGGCACCTGTAGATTATCTGCCGGAGAGAATGTTGCCCCACTTTCCAAAGCTTGTCTTTCATAATCTTCTCTTGGCCGGGGAGAGACCCAAGAGATACTCCCTGGCTTTCAAGACGGCTTTGAGGCGCTATTCCCGGACAAAGAGGGTTGCCACGATCAAACACCTTTTGCAGGCAGGATACCTGGTTCGGCACCTCATGGAGGACTCGAGGGTCGTCCACTTGCACGCCCATTTCGCCCACTCCCCCACCTCGGTGGCCATGTTCGCGAGTCAATTGAGCGGCATCCCCTTTAGTTTTACGGCCCATGCCAAAGATATCTATACGTCTGATCGAGTTCAACTCCTTGAAAAGATGATGCTCTCCAGTTTCGTGATCACGTGTACGGAATATAACAGGTGTTACCTCCTCGGCCTTGTACCGGGACGCGAGGTGCCCATCCATCGCATCTACCACGGGATTGATGTCGATCTCTTTTCCCATACCGAGAGGGTGCGCGCCCCCTCACCTCCCTACAGGATACTGACCGTTGCGCGCATCACGGAGAAAAAGGGGCTGGCCACGGTGTACGGGGCCCTCAGACACCTGCTCAACAAAGGTGTTTCCGTGCGCCACACACTCATCGGGGACGGAGAAGACCGTGCGCAGGTCCTTTCCATCATTGAGGGACTCGGCCTGAAAGGGGTAACCCACTGGCTCGGGACTCAGCCCCACGGCAGGGTCTTGGAACACTACCGCAGGTCCGACCTCTTTGTGCTCGGGTGCGAAGTGGCCTCCAACGGTGACCGAGACGGAATCCCCAACGTGCTGCTTGAGAGCATGGCCATGGGAGTGCCGGTGGTTACGACCTCTGTCTCGGCGATCCCGGAACTGATAGAGGACGGGAAGACAGGCCTCCTCGTCCCTCCCCGACAACCCCAGGCCATGGCGCAGGCCATGGAAAGGCTCCTGGAGGATCGGGACCTCAGGACCAGGGTGATCGCCGGGGCCAAAAAGCGGGTGCTGACGAGGTTTGATAACAAGATCCTTGTAAGAGATCTCATTGAGATATTCAAGGGTGCCACGGGGGTGTGGGACAGTGGATGAAGGACGCTTTCCCGTGACGACTTACGGTCTTCTGAGGCATTCAAAAAGCCGCTGGAATCAAGAGAAGCGAATTCAGGGGCAGATGGACAGCCCTCTGACTCGGACCGGAAGAGAGGAGGCCGAAAGGTGGGGAAAGTTCCTCGTGAGGTTCAAGTGGGACAGGATCATGTCTAGCGATACGGGCAGGACCCTGGAAACAGTTGATATTATTAATAATTTCCTAAAGATTCCCGTCCATGCGGACAGACGTCTGAGGGAACAGGATTGGGGAAGATGGACGGGCAGGACAATTGCGGAGATTAGGACCCAAGAGCCTGATCTCCTCGAGGAGCAGGTAGATTCGGGCTGGGGCTTTTGCCCTCCTGGCGGGGAAGATCGCCTGGCGGTGCTGAAAAGGAGCCTGGAGTCCATTAGGGCCGCATCAGACAAATGGGCCGGGGAGAAGATTTTGGTCATAACCCATGAAGGCGTCATAAAATGCCTCCTATACCGTTGCCTTGGCAGAAGATTTCTCCCCACAGAGCCATCAATCCTCAGGTCAGGCCGCCTCCATTGGATCATCTATGGGAATGGCGGGATGAGTGCCGGGGAGATTAACGTGCCCGCAACCGGCTGACGGATGACGGGTTGGATCTGAGGCGGCATGTCTGCTATGATTCCAAAATCGATGTTCCGGAAAGGACATGGAACATAATGCTATTTTAGAGCACATTGAGACAAATTTCTTCAGGGAGCTTGAAAATGATGGGAAAGACAATATGTACAATGATAATAGGCTTCTTTTGTTGGGTCTCCGGAACCCTTGGCCCGGCCCATGTAGGGGCTGAGGGGAAAAAGGATATGGGTGGCTGGGAAATACACGGCGCCTATAACAAGCATTACGACCCCACGGAATTTGAGTCATTCAAGGGAATCGTCAAGAAGGTCACCCAGGTAGTCCCCATGCCCGGGATGTCACCAGGGGTTGCACTGATCGTGCGTGAGAGGGGAAACGACGAGGACATCCTGGTGCACCTGTGCCCTCTTTGGTTTGCCAAGCCCGGAGACATAGGGATCCGTAAGGGAGACAAGGTCAAGGTCAAGGGTGTTTTCGCTGAAATCAACGGCAAAGACGTGTTCATGGCATCAAAGGTCAAGAGGGGAAATGATTTTGAATTCAAGGTGAGACTAACCAAGGACGGCACTCCCTTCTGGACCATGACACCGGAGCAACTCGCCAGGGAGAGGACGAGGAAATGATCCAAGGGCCGCTTTTGTGTATAACATATCGGCCGGGCATTTATGACGGTGGAGGGAGCAAATCAACAGCGTAGTGCCAACAGAGAAAGAACGCGATTCCGTGGACAGGCTGGTTGTCCTGCCCTTTAAGAAGTCCGTGGACATAGCGCTGAAGAGCATCCGCGTCCGGTTGTTCAGGTCCCTGATCACGACCTTGAGCCTGGTACTGGCTGTCTCCTTCCTCAGCTTTGTCAATGTGAGCACAGACACGGCAAACGGACTCATCTCTGCCGGTGATCCTGAATTGAGGCAGGCATTGATACGCGCTGGTTATGATATAGGACCGCAAGACAGGGGTATTGAGAGCAGCGCCAAGCAGAGATGGATAATAATCCTTTCTCTCCTGGTGTGCGTGGTAGGGATCGTCAATTCTCAGCTCATGGCCGTGACCGAGAGATTCAGGGAGATCGGGACCATGAAATGTCTTGGCGCCCTGGACCGGTTTATTTTGAGGCTCTTTCTCCTTGAGGCAGGGATGCAAGGATTGGCAGGTTCTGCTGCCGGGGCCCTGGCCGGGGCAATCTTTGCGCTTTTGAATTCCTTGATAGGTTTCGGGACAGAAGTCCTCAGATATCTCCCATGGGGAGCCCTGTGCCAATCCCTGGGGATAGCCGTTTTGGTAGGGGTATTTCTGAGCCTTCTGGGTGTCATCTATCCTGCAATTCTGGCGGCTCGCATGCAACCTGTGGAGGCCATGAGAGTTGAACAATAGCCCACAGCATCACCAGCGGGTGTTCTCTCCGGAAGACGTCCGCAGCCCCGGACGGGGCCGTGCCTCGCTGACGGGACATAACCATTCCTAGCCTATAAGCATAGGGGAATCATGGAAGAACTTCGAAACATTGTCAGGGTCGTGAATGTCACCAAGACCTTCAGATTGGGAAAGGTCAACGTCCAAGCCCTTAAGGGGGTGAACCTTGAGATCGCTGCCGGTGACTATATCTCCATTATGGGTCCCTCTGGCTCCGGTAAGACCACCCTTTTCAATATGATAGGGGGGTTGGACAAGCCTACATCGGGCAAGGTGTTCATAGACGAGGTGGATATTGCGCAACTGGATGCCTATGAACTGGCCTGGCTCAGGTGCCGCAAGATTGGCTATATCTTCCAGACCTTCAACATCATTCAGGTTATGACAGCCCTGGAAAACGTTACACTGCCCATGATCTTCGCCGGGATGAACAATGATGACGCTGTTCAGAAGGGGCTTCAACTCTTGGAACTGGTGGGGCTCGGAGATCGTTTCCAACATAAACCCTTTGAGCTTTCCGGAGGGCAGCAACAACGGGTTGCCGTTGCACGGGCCCTGGCCAATGACCCTGCCATCATCCTGGCGGATGAGCCCACGGGGAACCTCGACCTCAAGACAGGTGAAGAAATCATATCCCTGCTGAAGCAGTTGAGCAAGGAAAGGGGTGTTACTGTAATTTCCGCAACCCACGATTTCAAGATGTTGAACGTATCGGATCAAGTAGTCTGGATCAGGGATGGCCTGGTGGACAAGATCGAAAGCAGGGAAGAACTTTCGATCTCTGTAGGGGAGATCGCTACAAAGGATTAAAGGGCCCGCAATGTCATACCTAAACAGATGGAGCCTGATGGCATTGCTCTTTATTGCCATCTTTCTTTTTGGGGAACCGACACCCGCCCAGCCCTCGGATTTAGTATCAGACCACTTCATCAGGGATATCAGGACCTTGTCTTCCTTCAGGGACAGGAGCACGGGTGCTGAAGGGTATGAAAAGGCCGCTGCCTATATCAAAGAGCGATTCACAGAAATAGGATTCGAGGAAACAGGTTCCCACCTCTTTTCCGTACCCATAAGACGCCATCATGGGAGCATGCTCACCCTTTTGGACAAGAATATTTCCGTACCCATTGGCCCCATGAAGTTAAACCTTATCTCCCCGGGCGGAACCCCGCCCGAGGGCCTGGAGGGTCCTCTCTTTTACGTAGGGTCCGGAGAACTCGAGGAATTGAACGGACGAGACATCTCCGGATCTATTGTCTTGATGGAATTGGACTCAAGGAGAAATTGGATCTATGCAGCGGATCTGGGTGCAAAGGCCCTCATCTATATCGACAGGGGGCCCACACCAGGTGTGTTCTTCAAGGACAAGATTGAGATGACCCCGGTTCGATTCCCAAGGTTTTACCTGGAGATCTCCAAGGCCAGGGAGCTTTTCGGGGAATTTGAAAAGCTCCCCAGGGGCAGAGTAAGCAACAGGATCCGAATCTCATCCGGCATCACATGGGAGCGGGCCATGGGCGAAAACATCTACTGCCTCATCGAAGGTAAGGATCCCAAAAGAGCCGAAGAACTTGTTATTGTCGAGGCCTTCTATGACAGCACGGCCCTGGTATTCGGTCAATCCCCGGGGGCGGATGAGGCCATAGGCATCGCAACCCTCCTGGAGATAGGTCGCACCCTCAAAAAAGATCCTCCGGCCAGATCCGTGTTACTGGTTGCAACGGCCGGCCATGACCAGACTCTGGCAGGGATGAGAGAGCTCATCTGGAGCATTAGGGCGAGACCCAAGGATCTGAGAGACCTGAAAAAAGACCTGAACAAAAACGTAGAGACCAGCCGCAAGCACCTGGCCGTTCTCAACGCATTTCCCTTTGAAGGAGGTCAAGATCCAGAGACGGACAGGTTGCGTCTTCAGGCAGTAGAAGACCGCATCAAGACGGAGGTGGATCGCATTTCTCGAGACCTCATGAGGCTCAGGCTCGAAGAAAGGGACGAAACAAAGGAGGAGGTCATCCGGAATCTCGCGGAGGAGAGACTCTTGCTGAGACGGCTCAGCTGGCGGAAAAGCATCGCCGAACTCCTGCCTGATGAAAGGAAGGCCCTGGAGAGGATTATCCCCCTGGCCATCAAGGATCACGAGACAGTCCTGCGGGACGCCACGATGCAACTCAAAATCCTAAAGAGCGCCCGTGCCTTTCGCTCCCTGGTAAAGGCACGTGACCTGGTAGCGGTTGTCTCACTGCACCTTTCCAGTCACGGGGATGGTGTAGGTGCCTTTAACAAGGGATGGCTCCAGTGGTTGAAGCCCACCATCAACAGGGTGGGCGCCTACAGTGGAATCGATCGTTCGCTCAGGGGAGGGGCCGCTGAGGTGGAAAAGGCCCTGGGGCTCCCTCCCCTGTTCAAAGATACCCTGAGGCCCAGCAAGAGAAAACCATGGGAGAGCTACTTCCTTGATAGGCCTCCCCTGGGTGGCGAAGTGAGTGCCCTTGCCGGTTATCTCGGACTGAGCATCGTCACCGTTAACGACGGACGGCAATGGTGGGGG
>JAFDHO010000119.1 GCA_019308745.1 Deltaproteobacteria bacterium | reverse complement strand
TGACCACCTACCCCTTTAGCAGGGCCGGCAGGAACAGGCTGAGGGCCGGCCAGTAGGTAATCATGAAAAGCGTGACAAGCAGGAGGAACAGGAAAGGTAAGGTGGCCCTGTATAGTTGCATGATGGGTCGATCAAACCTCGAGCTGGCAATGAACAGGTTTAGGCCGATGGGCGGAGTGTTGTATCCTATGGCGAGATTGGCGAGAAAGATGATCCCGAGGTGAACAGGATCGATGCCGAATTTTTCCGCCAGGGGCATAATCAAGGGCACGACGATCAGAATTGCGCTGAATATGTCCATCATACATCCCACAACGATGAGGAAGAAATTGAGTATGAGCAGGAAGCCGATCTTGCTCTGAACCGTTCCCTGAAGCCATTCCAGTATTCTCATGGGCACAAATGCATCCACCAAGTAGTTGGCGAACCCCAACGCTGCGCCAAGTATGATCATGATGCCGCCTACCATCTTTGTGCTCTCTACCATGATCCTTGGAACGTCTCTCATTAGACTCAGTTCGCGAAACAGGAAGACCTTGATAAGCAGGACGTAGACCGCAGTGAGTGCTGCCGCCTCGGTAGCGGTGGAGAAACCGGAATAGATTCCGACCAGAATCATCAGGGGAATGGCCAGTTCCCATGCTGCCTCCCTCAAGGAGTGTAAGAACTCGGAGAGTGAAAAGGGCGGTCTTTCCAACTTCCATCTCTTGCCCATGAAGACGGAAAACAGACAAAGGATGCCAACCATCAGCATTCCGGGGACGATCCCGGCAACAAAGAGCCTTTCAATGCTCGCCCCTGAAACGAAACCATAGAGGATGATAGGAAGACTTGGGGGGAAGTGAAGCCCCAGACTGCCCGAGGTCGTCATCAACCCCAGGGAAAAGTTCTCCTTGTAATTCTCGGAGATCAGGGCAGGGAAGAGGAGTCCCCCCAGGGCAATGATGGTAATTCCAGTGGCTCCGGTTATTGCTGTAAAGAATGAACAGGACACCAGGGCCACCACTCCAAGCCCTCCTGGAATCCATCCAAAGAGGCTCTTAGAGAAGCGTACGAGGCGTCTTGATGTCCCGCCTTCGCTCAAGAGGTATCCCGAGAAGGTAAAGAGAGGGATAGCCAATAGGACAGGGGCATTGGCGAGGCGAAACATTTCGATATCAATGGCCGAGAAGTCGACCTGGCTCACGTGGAGGCCGAGCATGGCGGCCCCCATGATTCCTGCGAATATGGGCATCCCCATCAGTATCAGAAGGATGAGGAGCAGGCCTAGGGCGAGGATCATGGGTGTGGGCCTCTGAAAAGGGTTACGATCTGCTCCAACCCCTGGATAAAGAACCTGAAGAGAAGGAGTGAAAAACCCAGAGGCAAGATCAATTGGCCCACCCAAGTGGGTATTGAGAGAAACATCTCCGTCCCGAACTCCATTTCTGAGCGCAGATAACCTATTGAGGACCTGAGCATCAAGGCCATAATTATGGTGCAGGCCAGGGAAAGGACAAATCCTCTGTAGGGCGACCACTTGGCTGGCAACAGGGCGGACATGATGTCTATCTTTATGTGCCTGTTCTCTCCTGTGACCAGGGATGCGCCCAGGAAGGTCAGCCACAGGACAAGGAGACGGGATAGGGGCTCCATCCAATCCATATGACTCATCAGGGTATTGACCCAGTGGAGATTGCCGTGGGTGAGGAGGGTCCTGAGAAGTACCTGGAGGAATGAGAATCCGACCATCATTCCCAGAAAGGTGATGACAAAAAGCCTCTCGATCCGTGAAACAACCCTATCAATGGTTCGCAGCTTTTCCAAAGGGCAATAATCCTATCTTTGGCGGCTCTTTCGAAGGATTTCGTATACTCTTTCAAGGAGATCGGACGGATAGACCCGCCCCGCAAGTACCTTGGCCACCTTGTCATGTATCGAATAGAAATCTCGCAAATCCTTCCCCTTGGGCACAGGTATAATCTTGACGCCACTGGCTCCAATGAGGTTTATTGCTTCTTCCGCCTGCTGGCGCAGTTCCGATGTCAGATTCACGAGGGCCGGCTCAAATTCCTTCCGGATCAACTCCAGAAGTTCAGGACCCAAGCGAAGGGCCGTGCTGGCAGACAGAAGGACGGCCCCAGTGGAATGGGCCAATGGTAACGCATTCATATGGCTGACGTATCTATACCACTGGAGGGCGAGAGCACCCAGAGGAGGGGCGTAAACGGTGTCAACCATACCCGTGTTGAGGGCCGTGGTCACATCTGTTATGGACAGAGGAATAGGATTGGCACCCAATGCCCGAAAGGTCTCCTTGGATAGAGGGTCGCCCGACCACGTCCACACCTTGACCCTGGAAAGATCCTCCACCTTGTAGATAGGCTTCTTGGAGAACAGGTGAGCGTTTCCAACTTCGGCCCACGAGATGAGTTCAAAGCCCTTTTCTCTGAAGCGCTCCGAGAAGAATCCTTTCAGTTCCCTGTGAACCATATCGATTTCACGGGGATTTCTGAAAAGAAAAGGGAGGTCCAATACCCTTACCATGGGAAGGATTTGGCCAAACCCGACCCCTGAAAAGGCCGCAGCGTGAATCTGGCCTATTCTCATCTTTCTCAAGACATCTAACTCGTCTCCAGCTATTCCTCCCGCGTAGACCCTGAACTTCACCCTGCCGTTGGTTTTCTTGAGGATTTTCCTGTCAATTTCCCTCAGGTACTCCATCCAGGTCGAACCCTCAGGTGCGATTGTGGCAAATTTGATGGTGAAATTCTTGCCTTCCGCGCGAATAGGCCCGCACAGGGATATCCAAGAGAATATGCAGAGGATTACAATGAGTGAACGCCCGGTCTTTTCCAATGCACTTCCTCCTAATAGAAGAGTTCGTCGGCCATCCCTTGGAGCCGCATGGCCTTCTTCTTAACAACCGTGTTGATGAGACAGACGTCTCTCAGGAGATGGGTGTCGCCTTCCTCTATCTCGTCGATGAGTTTGAAGAAGAGACCCTTGTTTTGGACCCGGGTTGCGTAGTACCTTGCATAACAGTACTGTGTCAGAAAAAAATTGCCTCCCCCGACAAAAAGGGCCTTTTCAAAGTACTCCCGAGCCCTTTTGCTGTTGCCTCCGAACGACTCCGGAGCAGCGGCGAGACTTGTTCCCATTAGGAGATAGGGAAACCCGTGCAGAAAATCGGGGTTCATCTCCAACACCTTTTCGAGACATGCCCTTGAGGGGGCAAGTTGGGTCAAGGCAGCCGGCTTGTCCAGGTTCAGGCTGATCCAGGCGTTCCAAGACACTGTTGTCCAGAAGAGGGTAGTGAAATCCCCGGATCCTATGCGAGCGAGGGCCTCCTTAATATCCTTCTCTCTTGATCCCTGAAAGACCAAGACCTTCCCTGTTTCACCCAGGGCGGTGATCCCGTAGTTCAGGGCCCTCCGGTAGAGTCGAGAGGCCCTTTCAGGGGCTTCATCCTCTAGGAAGAGCATGCCGTAGCCGCTGTAACCCATGGAGAGGAGGGTCAGGATCTTTTTGTTTCCAGGATCATTCTTGAGCAGGCCTTCAAGGATCTTAAGGTTGGCAGGTATCGCCCTCTCCGCCAGATCTTGATCGCACTCCTCAAAGATGGTTGCTGAAAGGTTGTCTAGAATCGGCGAGGACATCCTGAGGGCGATCTTCGCGCATCCGCTCGTCAAGAGAACAACAAGGAGTGCTGCGGCAATTGTCCTGCCGGTTCTATCAATAGACAAGAAAGAGATCTCCTTTTTCCACGGGCTCATCACTGTATTTCTCGGCCAGGAATTGGGCTCCCGCGCCATTTTCTAGCTTTAGGACCGTTTTATAGTACTCCAGGGACTTTTCTCGGTTTCCTTCCAAGTCATGGGTCATCCCGATTTTCAACAAGGGCCAAGCGATCATTGCGGGATCCAAGAGAGGGTCGGCCTGTGCGAGTATCCCGTTGAGCCTCTCACGCGCATCCTTGTAACGCCCCTCAGACATGTCATAGCAAGCCGCCAGATAGAGCGACCGGTTCTTCCACCTCAACTTCTCTTGCAGTGAAGCCCTCAGAGTGGCCTCCCTCTTGAGGGATTCAACGGTCTCCCGAAACCTGGAATCCATTTTCAACCTCAGGTAGGAGATCCCTTCAAGGAATTGGAATTTGGGATTGTTTCTAAATCGGCTTGCAAGTTCCCTGGCAATGATGAGGGCCTTGTCGTGGTTCTCATCCTCAAGGAAGAGATATATGTGGAGGAGCATGCTTTTGGCCTCTGTGGAAGAGTAGGTCGCATCCTGCGCCGCCTCGTGCAATTCCCTGAGCCCCTTTTCTTTATTGCCCCGATTGACAAAGAGGTAGGTCAGGAATTTTAGGACCCCCTGAAATCTGGCAGTATAGTAATCAAAGAGGCCTAAACCCAGGAGGACATCTTTGTTTTCGGGGTCCATCTCCTTGGACGTGTTAAGGGCCTCAATAGCCTCAATGGCCAGGAGGAAGGAAGATAGGTATTTCTTTTTCATCAATCTAAACCGGCCCTTATAACCAAGGGCACCCCCCAAATAGAAGTAGTCAAAGCTGCTTGCTTTGCCGCCCCTGACCTTCCTCTTGGCTATTGAAATGGCCTTGTCGATGCGCTTGCCATACTCTCTGACGACCTCTTTCGTCCAAAACCCTGAGGCCAGCCGAGACCAGCTCACCATGGCCAGATAGAAATAGCCGGTCGGATCAGCGGGGTCTTGGGCAACCAGGCCCTTAAAGAGGCCTTCAGCCTCGGAAAACCTCCAGTCGTAGAGACACTCGATACCCCTGAGCACCGCGCCGTTGACAGGCCTGGCTCCATTTGCTTCTGCCGGGATCTGGAGGAAGATTACAAGACATGAAAATATAAATATTCTTTTGGGAAACACCTTGAAAAACCTAAAAGAATTATTAAATACCATAGCTACGGCGGCTTGGGAAAGGATTGGCCAGGCTTGCTTGAAGCGCAGGAAAGTTGTAGTATTAAAATTTTTGGCCCGGAAAAACAATCAACCTTTTCCCAATTGATTGGTAAGATTATCATAATTTGGCATGATTCAACAAGTTCTATCCGCAACGCGTTCCCCGAATTGGGAAGCAGGCACTTTGTGTGGGTCTCTTCATAGTCCCTATTCGGAGGTAAAGCACATAAAGGGATTTGGGCAACAGCCTGTAAACTAGTTACTTTCCGTAAATACAGAGTGAGAATACAGGGGGTTACAGAGCCATGAAGATCCTGCTGCTCGGAGGAAGAGGGATGCTGGGAAGCGATTGTAAGGAGGTCCTGGGCGAAGAATACGAGATCGTGGCACCAGAGAAAAAGGAATTGGACATCATCAGTTGGGATAAGGTCATAGAAGCCCTTCAAGCAGTCAAACCTGACATTGTCCTCAACTGCGCCGCCTTTACGGATGTAGATGCATGCGAAAAGGAATCCTTCAAGGTGAGAAAGGTAAATGTAGAAGGTCCGAGAAATCTCGCTCAGGGTTCCGCCAGGTTCAATTGCAAGATGATACATATTTCTTCGGACTACGTATTCGACGGGAGAAAGATCCCGCCACAGCCCTATTTTGAGGACGATACCATGTCGCCTATCTCCTCCTACGGGCAGAGCAAGATGGAAAGTGAGGTTGCCGTCAAGGAAAACGCCCCCAACTATGTCATCATACGAACAGGGTGGCTATATGGTATCCACGGGAACAATTTCGTCCGATCGATTTTGAAGAATACACTGAGAAATAAGAAGAAGACACTGAAAGTGGTCGATGACCAGATGGGATCGCCGACCTGGACCCGTCGTCTGGCTCTTCAGATCAGAGAATTGATATCCAAGGACGCTTTGGGGACCTTCCACGCCACTGCTGAAGGATACTGTAACAGGTACCGGTTCGCGGAGCACGTCTTTCGAAAATTGAAATTGAAAATATCACTCCAACCGTGCACAATGGAAAAACTGGGACAGTCTGCCAAGAGACCGAAGAATTGTATTCTTGAGAACCGATTGCTGAAGAAACAAGGGCTCAACGTGATGGTGGACTGGCAAAAGGACCTTGACACTTTTCTAGGGCAATTCGGCGACGGGCTTGTGAAGAAGGCAAGAGCCGGGAGTCTCTGAAGAAACAGAAGGCCTCATGAAGTTTTTACTCTACCTGCTGCCCCTCTTGTATATCCTTTCCCCCTATGACTTGCTGCCGGATTTCCTGGTCGGCTGGGGGTGGATAGATGACCTTCTCGTGCTGGGACTTCTCTGGTATCACTACTCCCGGTACAAGAAGAAGAGGCAGCACTATCAGAATATCTATAACCAGTACCGGCGTGCGAGGAGCCAGGGCCGTTCTCAGGGGAGGGGATGGCAGGGGCAGGACTTTGAGGGAGAAGAGAATATCAGGAGATCCCCGGAGAAAAGGGACCCTTACGAGGTGCTTGGAATAGACAGAACTGCTTCGGGAGAAGAGATAAGGACGGCTTACCGCCGTCTGGTAAGCAAGTACCATCCGGACAAGGTGGTCCATCTCGGCGAGGAATTCCAGACTCTTGCGGAAGAGAAATTCAAGGAGATTCAGGAGGCTTATCAGGCCCTAACCTCTAGATCTCCCTCCCGATGACAGCCCCTTCATAGATGGCAGCCTTGGCGCTCCTGGGTTCAAGACAATCCCCGATCTGATAGAGTTCTAACCCCATGGGCTTTATGTGCTCAAAGAGGGCGTTGTCCGGCCTGTTGCCGATTGTTATGACAACCGCATCCGCCTTAATAGGGAGTTCTTTGCCGTCCTTGTCCGTGACGGTCACTCCGTCGTCTTCTATGTAAGCTACCTTGTATTCTGTCATAATCTGAGCATTCTTTTCCTTGAGCTTGCCGATCAAAACCTTTCTCGTAATGGATTCAAGCTGTTCGGCCAGTTTGGGTAGCATCTCTACGATTGTCACCTGACATCCACTTTCGGAGAGATGGTGGGCCACCTCACAGCCCGTTGCCCCGCCGCCAACCACGACCACTTTTCCCTTGACAGGTCGAACTCCGTTGAGGATCTCCGTCAGGGGAATGACTATGGGTCTGTCTATACCCGGAATCGGTGGAGTAATCGGGACCGATCCGGTTGCCAGGATGACGACATCAGGCGCGGTCTCCCTTACCGTATCCACAGTCACTTCCGAGTTCAGGTGGATGTTGACACCGAACTTCTCTCCTTGACGCTTCTGGTACTCAATGAGACTGACGAGTTCCTTCTTATAACTTGCAATCGTAGCCAGATTGAGCTGCCCTCCCAACTCGGATTGCCTTTCATAAAGGTGAACCTCGTGTCCCCTTTGGGCCGCAATCCACGCCACGTTGAGACCGCCGGGACCTCCGCCCACCACCATGACTTTCTTTGTTTTTGTGGCAGGATGCAATTCCATCTCTTTTTCCCTGCCGAGGAAGGGGTTTACAAGGCATTCTATCCTGCCCCTGCGAAAGATGGATTCCATACAAGTATTGCAGGCGATGCATATCCTGATATCATCCAGCTGACCTTCCTTGGCCTTTTTCGGCAGCTCCGGATCAGCCAGGAGCCCCCTTCCCATGCACACCAGATCTGCCTTACCCTGTTCGATTATGGAGTCAGCCACGAGGGGGTCATTTATCCTTCCAACGCTCATGACAGGGATGCTGAGAGCCTCTCTTATTTTGGCTGCAGAGTCTGCGAGGCAGGCCTTCTCCATGAACATGGGCTGGCAAATCCACTCTGGGGTGGCATCGTTCCCTGCCGAGACCTGCAAGATATCTACGCCGCAGGGCACGATCTCTTTCAGGATCTCGACGCTCTCCTCCACGGTGAGACCCTCTGGGACGAACTCCTGGGCGCTTATCTTGAATGAGAGAGGGAAATCCTTCCCTATGCGGGATCGGACCTCCTGAAGGATCTCCTTTGCAAATCGGGTCCTGCCCTTCAGGTCGCCGCCGTATTCGTCATCCCTGATATTAGAGAAGCGGGAGAGGAATTGGTTGATTATGTAGCCATGCGCCCCGTGTATTTCCAGCAACTCAAAACCTGCCTCCACGGCCCTGGAGGCAGCATCTCCAAAGTCCTTGACAACCCTTCTGATGCCATCGTGGTCCAAGGGCTCAACTTCTCCCCTGATGGTGGGGCAGGGGAGATTTGAGGGGGCGATGGGTTTTCGTTTTATCACCCTGAAGGGGACTTGCCTTCCCCCGTGGTGGATCTGTATGGCAGGAATCGCACCTTCAGACTTGATGACTTGGGCGATTCTGGAGAGCCCTTCTACAAACCTGTCATCGTATATCCTCGCCTGATGTGTGGACACGATCCCTTCCGGTGAAACCGCATGGGCTTCTACGATAACCATGGCAGGCCCGCCGGCTGCCCGCTTTCGATAATGCTCCACGGTCTTATCACTGATGGAGCCATCATCTTCAATCAGGAAAGATGCCAATCCCGGCATGACGATGCGATTTTCCAGGTGGAGATGCTTGATCCTAAATGGGCTGAATAAATGCTTCATCATGGTCTGCTCGAACCAAATCCTTCCATTTTGTGCGGTCTTGAGGTAGGCGATATTTGCGAGCATAAAGGATCAATCCGAGGAGAGTCAAGGACAAAATGGCTGCTAGATACGACAGGGGCTTAGAATATCCTGGGAGCCCTATCTTCCCATCTGGGTGTGGGGTACACGTATTTATCTCGGGCGATTGCGGGCGGCCACACCGGCTTGAGTTCGGAATCGATCCATTGCATCAGATAGGAGGGGAGCCTGTTTTGCTGGGACTTTTTCCCGTAGGACCGAAAGGCCACGGGCCCGAGTACGGTCATGAGCTGGGTTTCCGAGAGGCCTTTCCTCAGTCCCTCTGGATCGAGGCTATCCGCCCTGCCGAGGGCGTCGGCGATAACCTGCATCGCAGAATATGCTTGGGCTCCGTGGTAGTCTGGACGAGCCCCGTAGTTCTCAATAAATCTGTCATAGTAGTCGCCGGCACCTGGGTAGGGGAGAGCCGGTGACCACATCGCGGGAGAGTAGACGAATTCGGAGGCGCCCCCCGCCATCTCCCCGAATTCCGGGACGGAAAATCCGGCCTCGTGGCCCACAAAAAGTCTTGGATTAAGGGACACTTCTCTGGCCTGCTGCATGATGAGTCGAGCCTCGCGAACCTGGGCTATCATATAGACGAGGTCGGGACCCAGTGCCCCCAGCAGGGACAACAGGGGCCTGAAATCCCCGGTGCCAGGGAGAAAGGATTTCTCCAGCACGATGTTGAGGCCCAGCCCTTTGAATTGCCTCATGATCTTCCTGGACCAGAAGCGCCCAAAGAACGATTCTTCGTAGAGAATTGAGGCGGTTTCTACTTTGGCCACCTCCTCGACAAAGCTCCCCAAGGGCCTCGATTGCTCTCCGGCGGGGGTATTGATCCTGAAGACATATCGCCTGCGAGCCTCCGTTATCCTGTCGGCGGAAGCCGTGCACACCAGGAAGGGCACCTGGTGTTCCTCTGCTACTTCGGATGCGAGCCAGGTCACGGTGCTCGAAAACCCTCCGGTGACGAGGAGGACATTGTCCTGGCTGATCAGTTTTTCCATAGAAGCAACACCGGTCTCCCGATCCCCGTACGTGTCCTCCAGGACCAGCTCTATTTTGTGGCCTCCCATCTCGTTTGCTTCATTGATTTCCCGGGCCGCCATAAGAAATGACTTATAGGAGATCTCCCCGCCCAGATCATAGAGCCTCCCCGACAGGGGGAGCAGGACTCCTATCTTGATGTTCTCCGCAAAAACAGATGTGGCGCCAAGCATGGCACATAAGAATATGAGCACGAAAAGTGCTCTGGGGTCATGCTTCCTTTTCACTCTCTTTCTCCTCCGGATCAAGGGTCCCCGACCGGCAATACCCAATATATTCTAGAGGAATTTTCATGTCAAAACAAAAGGATGATCTCCGTGATCAAATTTGACCCATGTCCCTGTTCTCTGCTATTGTATCCTGAATAGCACGCTCCTGAGGGGCCATCGAAGATCCCGCCCTGCAGGAGCCAGAAATGATGTCGCTAATGAACTGGAACCCACGATGGCTTTAGGAGGGAAGGTGCCATGAAGGTCCTTTTGATGCAACACGGCAAACCTGTTCCAGAGGCAGAAGATCCGGCAAGACCCCTTTCTGAACAGGGCCGGAGAGAGGTGCAAGCAGTGGCCCGATTCCTGAAAGGCACGGGCACGATCCTCGGCGAGATCCTCCACAGCGGTAAGACAAGGGCCAGGGAAACGGCAGACCTTGTCGCTTCTGCTATGGACCTGAGTATCATGCCGCGGGAGGAAAGGGGCCTTTCTCCCCTGGATGATGTGAGGGAAATCGCACAGAGGATTGCTGACATGGAGCACAATATACTCATTTGTGGCCACCTGCCCCACCTCGGGAAACTTACTTCTCTTCTGGTTACCGGCGAGGAATCATTTGATCTGGCCAGATTTCAACAGGGTGGTGTCCTGTGTCTGGAAAGGGGTAATCCCAAGGAATGGGTCATCGCGTGGATGATTGTGCCGGGAATACTTGGGTGAGTGGTCCATGAAAGGGATAGACACAAGCAAAACCCCCAGGTCCTCCGTGGACCTCCGGGATATCAGAGATACCCCCGGCCCTCACAGTATGAGCTTTGATTTTGACCTGGAGGCCATGGTCGAGTCCATAAGGGCCATCGGACTCATCAATGAGCCCTATGTTGTCCGGAACAGGGACGGGGAGGTCCTCGTAGTTGCGGGGTATCGCAGAATAAAGGCCCTCAAGGCCCTGGGATGGGAAAGGGCTCCATGCAGGGACCTCACGGGTACAGGTCTTTCAGAATTCGAATGCCTCCTTCTCAACTTCCGGGACAACCTGGCAACGAGGCAATTCAATGACGTAGAGAAGGGCATGATCCTAAAGCGTCTCCTCAAGCACTTGGGAGAGAGCACCGTTATCAGGGATTATATGCCCTTGCTCGGCCTGCGGCCGAGGGGAACAATCCTGAACAAGTATATTGCCCTTGAGGACGTGGATCTCCGGATCAGACAGGCCCTGGTTCGCGGAAAGATCTCCTTTCAGATGGCAGGGGCCCTTTCCGAGATGGAGGCTGCCACTGCCTCCCTCGTTCTCAAATGGGTCTCTGAGCTGAGACTGAGTTTCAGCTATCAGTTACAATTCATGGAATATCTTAGAGACATCTCCAGTAGAGAAGGGCTGGAGATAGGGGACGTCCTCGAGTCCTTGGCCGAGACGATTCAAGGGGCAAAGAGGAACAACCCCCAGAAGGTAAAAAGGCTCTTCGATCACCTGCGGGCAAGGAGGTATCCGGAACTTTGCAGAGCCGAGCAGAGATTCCGGAGGGCGATAATAGAGTTGGCCTTGCCTGAAGGAGTGAGGGTGAGCCATCCTCCCTATTTTGAGGGGCCCCAATTCACCATGGAGATCTCATTCCGGGACGGCATGGATCTAAAGAGGAAAATCGGTGAACTGTACGGCTTAGAGGGAATAGACCGCATTGGGGAGCCATGGTAGGACTCGGGAAGTATGAAAAGCTGCCTGTTAAGGAAATCCTCCTTGAGGAGAATGCGGAACTGAGCGCGCTCACCGCTGAGATCCTCAACAGGGTTAAGGGATCTTCGGTGAAAGTGCGCAGGATCAAAGAGGATAGAGAGGGGAGGAGAGTCAAAGGTCTGGATTCAAAGACCTCACTTTATTTGACCCCTTTCCCCGGCGCCCTTCTTAAACCGTGTCCGGGGACCAAGGCATACATCTGTTGCGGATACCAGATCCTCCATCTTGGCACAAATTGTCCCATGGACTGCGCCTATTGTATCCTTCAGGCCTATTTTGACCGACCGCGTCCCACGGTTTTTACGAATATATGGGAAAGACTCCGGGAAGTGGCCCAGATACTGGACGCCCAACCTGCGCGGGTTTTCAGGCTCGGGACCGGTGAGTTTATGGATAGCCTTGCCCTCGACCCCCTGGTGGGCTGGAGCCGGACCCTCATGCCCTTCGTTTCATCGAGGAAGAACACCATTTTGGAATTCAAGACAAAGACCGACAGGATAGAAGGGCTTCTTTCTTCTGACAGCAGGGATAGGATTGTGGTCTCATGGTCCTTGAACAGCCCGGATATTGTTGCCAGCGAGGAAAGAGGGACATCGGGGTTGAGGAAAAGACTGGAATCTGCCCGGAGATGCCAAGAGGAGGGATTCGTAGTGGGCTTTCACTTGGATCCGATCATTCGCCACGAGGACTGGAGAGATCAGTATGCGCGGACCATTGAGATGCTGGACAAATTTGTTCGCCCGGACCGGATCATCTGGATAAGTATGGGCTGTCTGAGGTACGTGCCTCAATTAAAGAGCATAATAAGAAAGCGTCACCCCAAGAGCGGGGTCGTCGATGGGGAGTTCATTCGGGGCTTGGACGGAAAAATGAGGTATTTCCGACCCCTTAGGGCAGAAATGTATGCCCACCTTGCAGGAACATTGGGAGAATGGTCCAAGGATCTTGGCCTCTACCTTTGTATGGAAAGTCACGAGGTCTGGCTTGAAAGCCTCGGCTGGTCACCCATGGATTCTGCAGGGCTTTCCGCATACCTGGACGAAAGGGTTGCCAAGCTTTTCGGTTGATTATTCAGGCACGGCTGGTATTTACTGGAATTCCGATATAAGGATTAAGAAAAAGTGAATTTTTTTCAAAAAAATTGCATCTCTGTGATTTTCCTTTGCTTTTTCATGTTGCCACGAGAAGGGGTCTGAGAACG
>JAFDHO010000365.1 GCA_019308745.1 Deltaproteobacteria bacterium | reverse complement strand
AGGGGGGAGACATCGATATCGCGTGGAATCTCGAATATGATCAGATTCCGGAAATTGATGCTACAAAGGGACTCTCCGTGCTAAGATCGCCCAAATTCAGGATTGTTTACTTGGCAGTGAACGCTTCCCACCCACCCTTGGATAATGTCTTGGTTAGAAGGGCAATTAAGTCCGCAATAGACTACAAGGGGCTTGTCAAGGCAACGGGCGGTGGCGTCATGGAACTTCACACATTCATCCCCAAGGGCATGTTTGCACACTAGGAAGGCCAAGCATTTCCGTATGATCCTGGAAAAGCGAAAAAATTATTGACACAGGCAGGATATCCAAAGGGGATTGAAATAACCTTGACCGTGCCCAATTTTCTGGCCACGGCGGGAACGGTTGTCAAGTCCAACTTGGAGGCTGTAGGCATAAAGACCGATCTTCAGTTAATAGCCTATAGCACTCTCTTGGGGAAATACAGAAAGCAAGGTTTGGAAGCGGTAATAGCACGATGGGGGGCGGACTACGGTGATCCCGATGCCCAGGCAAAGCCGTTCGCTCATTGCAGAACAACGGGCCCCGATGCGAAGATAAAACAGCTTGCATGGAGAAACGCATATGCAAATCCCGAGTTCACGGACATGGTGGAAAAGGCGGCCTTGATAGAAGACAGGGCTGAACGTGAGCGAGTGTACATCGAACTACAGAAGAAGTGGCAACAAGACAGTGTGTTTGGGATACTGTATCAGTTCTCTGGTAATAAAGGCGTAAAGGATAAGATCAAGAATTTTCATGTGAGCGCGCTGACGGAAACACGTCTTGAGTATGTAGATATAGAGGATTAATACGTCCTTGAGAGAGAAGAGCACCCTGTTTGACCTAACTTTAGGATGGGTAGGGTGCTCTTAGCCTTTTGGACTCACGGCCGAAAGGCTCATGGCAGAGAGGATGTGTCAGGGTAAGTTGCTCAACAGTGGGAGCGCAAATGGGTAGGAATGAAATGAATTTCATAGAATATCTGGTAAAAAGGATGGCGCTTTTTGTCGTAGTAGTTATTGGAGTTGTAACTGTCACATTCTTGCTTTCGCACGTCATCCCCGCTGATCCAGTCGGTGCGATCCTTGGAGAAAATGCTCCACCGGAACTGGTTAAAAAAACAGAGAGATTGCTCGGTTTGCATCTGCCCCTGCATCAACAGTACATTCGTTATTTGAAAGGCGTTGTATTTTGGGATTTTGGAATAGCACTGAGAACACAAAATCCGGTATCCAAGGATCTTAAAGCGTATTTCCCGGCCACCCTGGAACTGGTCACCCTCGCTATGCTCATTGCAATAATATGCGGCATAGGTCTGGGGATACTTTCTGCGGTTAGAAGAAACAAGATGTCCGATAACATAAGCAGGGTATTTTCATTGGTAGGTATATCCATGCCCGCATTCTGGCTCGGCCTGCTGCTCATCCTGATCTTTTACTATCATTTGGACATCATCCCGGCAGGTGGCAGATTGTCGCCACGTATTTCACCTCCGGGCACCGTAACCGGTCTTTATACGGTAGATAGCCTGATAGCGGGAGAATTCAGAACATTCTGGGATGCACTCTACCACTTATTGGGCCCGGCACTTGTGCTGGGGTGGATACAAACGGCATATATATGCAGGGTGACGAGATCATCGATGCTCGAGGTCTTTAATGAGGAGTACATAAGAACTGCGAGAGTTAAGGGGTTACGGGAAAAGATCGTGATCTTTCGACATGCCTTCAAGAACGCAGCTATCCCAGTGATAACGATGGTGGGAATATCCTTTGGTTATCTTCTCGAGGGATCAGTTCTGACAGAAACCGTATTTGGATATCCTGGATTGGGAAGATATTCGGTAAACTCCTTTCTAGCCCTTGATTTGAATGCAGTGGTAGGATCCATAACCTTAATTGCAATCTGTTTTGCCCTGAGCAATTTGATAGTGGATCTGCTCTATAGGTTTTTGGACCCAAGGGTTAAATATTAGGGGCGCGTGATGGGCGATATTATAAAGGGGATAGCATCGTGGAAGGGAAGATATTCCTCGGAAATCTCCGATGCCAGGGAAATTATCCATACGGCAAAAAAAAGCCCTCTGACCATCGTTGGGCTCTCTATAGTATTGGCCCTGGTCCTTGTTACGATTCTGGCACCCTATATTGCTCCGTATAATCCCGTCGCGATGGATCTTGAAAACAGGCTGGCCTCCCCGTCAATGAGTCATCTGCTTGGCACAGACGAGCTCGGGAGAGATATCCTTTCAAGAATAGTCTATGGGACTGGCGTGGCTTTGAAGATTATGATCATAGTCCTGATGATAGATCTGCCCCTGGGTGTTCTGCTTGGAATCGTTGCAGGATATTTCGGCGGATGGATCGATGAGATCATTATGAGGATATCAGATATATTCATGGCATTTCCGAGGCTCATATTAGCGATGGCAATTGGAGCCGCATTGGGACCAA
>JAFDHO010000118.1 GCA_019308745.1 Deltaproteobacteria bacterium | reverse complement strand
TTAGTCTCATTGGTTCTATTGTTCCATCTGGTTCTGTTGCCTTGTTCGCTGTTTCTTGTCACTCGTTACTCGTCACTCGTAACTTGTCACTTCTTCTTGCTGCTCACTGCTCTCTGCTTACTGCTTACTGCTTACTTCCCTTGCCTCCAGCCTCTCGTTTCCATGTTGATTGACATTAGTCATTGGCGCTGGTATAGAGGCGACATGAAAGACTTCATTTCAACTCCGGCACCTGACGGACTTTTGTCCCCTAAAGGTCTGGAACCACTGCACCACATAGGGAGGCGGAACCATGAAGCTGGCCTACCTTGACTGTTTTTCCGGTATCAGCGGTGACATGTTCCTGGGTGCCTTGATCGATCTGGGCCTTCCCCTGGAAGAACTGGAACAGGCGCTCCTATCTTTGCCTATCAAGGGCTATACCCTGACTGCGACAAAGGAGGAGAGGAACCATGTCCAGGGGACCCGTTTCGTGGTCGAATACGAAAGGCGGGGACAGGAGATGAGGGACTTCGAAGCCATCAGGGACCTGATCATGGCTTCCAGCCTTGGTCCCGGGGTCAAGGAGAGGAGCATCCGGGTGTTCGAGGCCATTGCCAGGGAGGAGGGCACAATCCACAATGCTCCCCCCGAAAGGGTCCACTTCCACGAGGTGGGGGCCCTGGATTCCATCATCGATATAGTGGGTTCCGTCTTTGGCATAGAATACCTCGGGATTTCTTCTCTTCATTCCTCTTCCTTGCCCCTGGGATCAGGGTTCGTGGAAACCCAACACGGACGGCTTCCTAACCCCGCTCCTGCGACGGTTGCACTGCTAAGGGGAGTGCCCGTTCATGATTCCGGCCTCCATGAAGAACTCGTCACCCCCACGGGTGCCGCCCTTGTCAAGGTCCTGGCAGACTCCTGGGGGCACATGCCTCCCATGAAGGTGGACGGGGTGGGATATGGCGTGGGTAAGCGAGAGCTCAAAGACCGCCCAAATCTCTTACGCATCATCACCGGAGATCCCCTGGACACGGTTTCCGAGGAGACGATCCTGGTGATGGAAGCCAGTCTCGATGACACCAACCCTGAATGGTTGGGTTACTTGATGGACCGGCTCCTGGGAGCCGGTGCCCTGGACGTGCTTTTCATACCCGTGCACATGAAGAAGAACCGACCCGGGACCGTCCTCCAGGTCATTGCCGAACCTGGCCTGAGGGACACCCTGGCAGGGATCGTTTTCGAGGAAAGCACCACCCTGGGACTCAGGTTCCGATACACCGAACGCATGGTACTCGAAAGGTCCCTGGTGGATATAGAAAGCCCCTGGGGACCCATGAAGGCAAAGGTGGTCACGCTGCCTGACGGCACCCGTCGCACACTGCCGGAATACGAGTCCTCCAGGGAGATAGCCGAGGCCAACAACCTCCCTCTCAAAGAGGTCTACCAATGGGTCCTTTCCGCAACAAAAGGCGATTGAACGACCTGTTGACCCATGCAGGACATAGGAGGATCTTTGCCTCCAGGGATTGGGGGTCCCGCCCCAAACTGCACGTCGGAACAATCGAAGGATGATCAAATCGCAAGATCCTCATTCTCGGATGCATTCGGATACGAGGCCATCAAGGACGGAATAGCAGCTTGAAGTCTCACACCCATTCTGGTACCCTGTCTTTTAGGGGATCCTTCCAACAGGCTGATTTTCTTGGAAGAATAGGCCTGGTCCTTTCAACCTGGTTTTGTGCCGGCCTCATGCCAAAGGCCCCCGGGACATTCGGCACCATGGCGGCCGTACCGGTTGCTCTTTTCATGAGACATCTCGGGGAGATTCATGGGCTCCTGTTCGCGGTCTTCTTCATATGCGTCTCCCTGTGGGCATCAGGGGCAAGTCGAAAATTGTTGGAGGGCGAGGATCCATCGGAGATTGTCATAGACGAGGTTGCCGGTTTTCTGGTGACCATGTCATTTATCTCATGGTCCTGGTCAACACTGATTTCGGGATTTTTTCTCTTCAGGGCCTTTGATATCCTGAAGCCCTTCCCCATCAGGAGACTCGAGAGACTGGGAGGGGGAGCAGGCATCGTTTTGGACGACATTATGGCGGGGGTCTACGCCAACCTCTGCCTGAGGGTGATAACCTCCTATGCAGGGTGAGATCATAACCATAGGAAATGAACTCGTCTCCGGCAGGACCATTGACCTCAATTCCTGGTATGCCGCAGGCAGGCTCACGGCCTCCGGCCTCAAGGTGACCGGGATTACCACGGTCGGGGATGAGCAGGAGAAGGTGGCACAGGCATTGAGGAGGGCCATGAAGAACTCCGGTTTCGTCATCGTCACCGGAGGCCTTGGTTCAACAGAAGACGACATGACCTGCGAGATCGTTGCTGATGCCCTGGACAGGCCCCTATGTCTGGACAAGAAGATGTACGGCCAAATCAAGCGTTACGTGGATTCCAGGGGCATAGAGATGTCAAAGTCCCTGGAAAAGATGGCCTGGATGCCCGAAGGGTCCAAGATCCTCCATCCCAAGGGGGCAATGTGCGGGTTCTCGCTTATGGAAGAGGGGGCACTCCTCTACTTCCTGCCGGGAATCCCGGACCAGATGCGCTACTTGATGGACAGATATGTCCTGCCCGAAATACTCATGCACGCCGAGACCTTGCCGGTCTTCCGGCAGCGGATGCTCAAGGTCTATGGTCTGAGCGAACCGAGTGTAGCGGAGATGTTGAGGGACCTCTCAAAGATGAGCGAAAAGGTCGTACTGGGATTCTATCCCCACTTCCCGGAGAATCACATCACCATCAGTCTCAGGGGGCGTGATGAGCCCTCCGTGGTCAAGGAGCTCGACGTGGTGGAGGAAGAGATCAAAAGGCTCCTCGGTGCCTGTGTATTTGCCAGTGGCCCGGAATCCATGGAAGAGGTGGTGGGCGGTCTCTTGAGGGAAAAGGGCCTTACCCTGGCTACGGCAGAGTCGTGCACCGGGGGCCTCATCGGGAATCTCCTCACAAATGTCCCGGGCAGCTCCTCCTATTTCATGGGGGGAGTCGTTGCTTACAGTAACGAATCCAAGGCCAGCCTGCTGGGGGTGTCCCGGCAAACCCTGGCGAGACACGGAGCCGTCAGTGATCAAACGGTGTGTGAAATGACTGTGGGCATCAGAGAGAGGCTCCGCACAGACCTCGGGCTGGCCGTGACCGGAATAGCGGGCCCGGAGGGGGGAACAAGGGCAAAACCCGTGGGGACCGTTCACATAGGGCTCGCAACAACGGATGACACCCTGTCCGGGAAATATCGCTTCTGGGGGACACGACATCAGGTCAAACTAAACACGGCAATGATGGCACTGGACTGGATCAGAAGGTACCTCTATGGACATTCGTTCATTCCTGGCCTTTGAACTTCCACCCGATATCAGAGGCGTCCTGGAAAGGGTCTCGGCCGAGGTGAGGAAATCGGACCTGGACATCAGGTGGGTGAGGGTGGAAAATATTCACTTGACCGTGATTTTCATGGGAAGTATAGACCAAGGGAGGATCAGCCACATGGAACAGGACATCGGGAGAGTCTGCGCCAGGACCCGGGCCTTTGAGATTTCCGTGAAGGGAGTGGGTTTCTTCCCTGACATGAGACGCCCGCGGGTCGTATGGCTGGGACTCGACGGCGAACTGGAAAGGCTGTCCCGCTTCCGGGACGATCTCCAGAGGCCCCTTGCCAGGTTCGGGATCAAGGAAGAGAAAAGGCCCTTTCGGCCCCACCTCACCCTCGGGAGATTCCGAAAAAGGGGCAGCCAACAAAGGGCACGCCTGGAGGAGATCGTGAGGAAATACGGCAACCTTAAGAGCCCTCCGTGTTCCGTAGAAGAACTTGTCCTGTTCAAGAGTGACCTCAAACCGACCGGGGCCGAATACACCAAGCTGGCTTCATGGCCCCTTGGAGGCGGATCAGCTTAGTCAACCGGGACATGGATCGGGAATGATTCATAACACCTTAGAAAGACAAGACCGAAATGGGGGTACTGTGCCATGGTAGACGCAACAAACAGGGATAGGGCGGTGGAGCAGGCCATATCACAAATCGAAAGGCAGTTCGGCCGCGGATCCATCATGAAACTGGGGGAAGATCGTGTCCTGGACGTACCCGCCATATCGACAGGGTCCGTTGCCCTCGATGTGGCCCTTGGAGTGGGTGGCGTTCCCAGGGGGAGAGTGGTGGAGATATTCGGCCCCGAATCTTCCGGAAAGACAACCCTTGCCCTTCACATTGCCGCCGAAGCCCAGGCAAAGGGCGGAATGGTCGCCTTCATAGATGCCGAGCATGCACTGGATGTCAGTTACGCAAGGAGGCTGGGTGTGGACGTGGATAGCCTGCTCGTATCCCAGCCCGACACTGGAGAGCAGGCACTTGATATTGCCGAAATCCTGGTCAGGAGCGGGGCCATCGACGCATTGATCATCGATTCCGTGGCAGCCCTTGTTCCCAGGGCCGAACTCGAGGGAGACATGGGGGACCAGCACGTAGGCCTGCAGGCCAGGCTCATGTCTCAGGCCTTGAGAAAGCTGACTGCCACCATCAGCAAATCATTGACCTGCGTCGTGTTTATCAACCAGATCAGGATGAAGATCGGGGTCATGTTCGGCAGCCCAGAGACGACCACGGGCGGAAATGCCCTGAAATTCTATGCGAGTCAGCGACTGGATATCCGCCGAATAGGTGCCATCAAGGAGGGGGACCAGGTCATCGGCAACAGGACCAGGGTAAAGGTCGTGAAGAACAAGATTGCCCCGCCCTTCAAAGAGGCCGAATTCGACATCATTTACGGAAAGGGCATTTCGAAGGAAGGAGACATACTTGATCTGGGAGTGTCTCTGGGGATCATAGAGAAGAGCGGGTCCTGGTACAGCGCAAACGGTGAGCGGATGGGCCAGGGCAGGGAGAACGTGAGGAAGTTCCTGGAGGAGAACCAGGACATCAGGGACCGTATTACTGACCAAATCATGGAAAAGACCGGGCTCAAGCAGTTCAGGGAGAAACGGCCGGACGCGGAACCGGACAAGCAGGCCAAAGAGGAATAGGAGGTAGGTTGAGGCTGAAACCATGGATTTCAGGGAAATAAGGAACAAATTCTTAGACTACTTCAAGGCACAAGATCACGAGATCGTGAGCAGTTCGTCGCTCATCCCCCGCGATGACCCTTCCCTCCTCTTTACCAATGCAGGCATGGTTCAGTTTAAGGCCCTTTTCCTGGGCGAAGAGACCAGGAGCTATACCAGGGCGGCCACCTCGCAAAAATGCGTGAGGGCCGGGGGCAAACATAACGACCTGGACAACGTGGGTTATACTGCCCGGCACCACACCTTTTTCGAGATGCTGGGAAACTTCTCCTTCGGGGACTACTTCAAGGAAGAGGCCATTTTGTGGGCGTGGGACCTGTTGATAGAGGGCTATGGGTTGCCCGGGGAGAAGATGTGGATCTCTGTCTACAAGGACGACGATGAGGCCTTCAGGATCTGGGAAAAGGAAATCGGCATCCCCGCGGACAGGATCGTCAGGCTCGGTGAGAAAGACAACTTTTGGGCCATGGGGGATACCGGGCCATGCGGGCCGTGCTCCGAGATCCTCATCGACCAGGGTGAATCCGTGGGATGCGGGCGGCCCGAGTGTGCGCCGGGGTGTGATTGCGACCGCTATCTGGAGATCTGGAACCTGGTGTTCACGCAGTTTGACCGAGACCCCGACGGCACCTTGCATCCCCTGCCCAAGCCCAATATCGACACGGGCATGGGCCTGGAGAGGCTTGCGGCCGTTGTCCAAGGGGTCACGTCCAATTATGAGACCGACCTTTTCCGGTCCGTCATAGTCACGATTGAGGAGCTCGCAGGTGCGGGTTACGGTGAAGATGCAAAGAGGGACGTGGCCTTCAGGGTCATAGCGGATCATGCCCGCGCCGCTGCCTTCCTGATCGGGGACGGGGTCTTGCCTTCCAACGAAGGCAGGGGTTACGTGCTGAGGCGGATTATCAGGCGCGCCATTCGATTCGGTCAGACCCTCGGATTTCAGGACCCCTTCCTCCACAGGGTGGCTGAAAAAGTAATCGATATCATGGGCCGGGATTACGAAGAACTGGTCACGGCACACCGCCTGATTGACGGGGTGATCCTCAATGAAGAGAAGAGGTTTGCCGACACCCTGTACTATGGCATGAGGGTGCTGGAGGAATACCTTGAGGGGCTGAAGGCCAAGGAGGAACGCCTGATCCCCGGGGAGCTTGCCTTCAAGCTCTATGATACCTATGGGCTATCCCTTGACATCGTCGAAGATGTGGCCCGTGAAGAAGGACTGGCCATAGACTTGCCGGGCTATGAGCAGGCCATGGCCCGGCAGAGGACCCAGTCCCAGGAGTCATGGAAAGGGAGCGGCGAAGAAGAGATGCCGGAGGCCTACCGCAGGCTGATGGCCAAGGGGGTTTCCACGGCGTTTATGGGCTACGAGACACTGGAGGCGGAAGCAAAGGTCTCGGCCATCATAAGGGATGGCAGGGAGGTGCCGGAGGCCCGTCAGGGTGATGATATCGAGGTGGTCCTTGATCGTACGCCCTTTTACGGAGAGGCAGGTGGACAGGTCGGTGACCGGGGATGGATCGTTGCCGGCGACGTTAGAATGACGGTGAGCGACACGTTCAAGGCCGGTCAGGACATAATCACCCACAGGGGACGCCTTGAGAATGGGGCCCTTTCCCTCGGGGCCACGGTACGCGCCCTGGTGGATGAACAGAGGCGGAAGGCAACCGCATTGAACCACACCGCGACCCACCTCCTGCACAAGGCGCTCAGAGAAATCTTGGGAGATCATGTCAAACAGGCCGGCTCCCTGGTGACCCCGGAACGATTCCGCTTTGACTTCAGCCATTTTACCCAGGTAGATAGAGAAAAACTCAAGGAAGTAGAAGGCTTGGTCAACGACTACATCCGGGAAAACCTCCCCCTCAGCTTCGAGGAAATGTCACGGGAAGAGGCCATGAAGACAGGGGCCATTGCCATTTTCGAAGAACGATACGGTGAGACAGTCAGGCTCGTCCGCATCGGAGACGGCCTCAGCATGGAACTCTGCGGGGGGACCCATACCACCAGGACAGGCAATATCGGGCTTTTCAAGATCGCCGGCGAAAGTGCCGTTGGTGCCAACGTTCGCCGTATAGAGGCCCTTACGGGAAAGGCCGCACTGGAGTATGTCCAAGATCAAGAAGAAGATCTGAGACATATTGCCACCCTTCTTAAGTCGGCCCCGGACCAAGCAAAGGACAAAGCGGAGAGGCTGGTCAAAGACATCAAGCAGAAGGAAAGGGAGATCGAGCAGCTTAAGGCCCGACTCCTGACGAGCCAGTCCGTGGATCTGCTTGCCGGCGTCAAGGAGATCGATGATACCAAGGTCCTGGTGAGGGAAGTCAAGGCCGACTCTCCCAAGGCCTTGAGAGAGTTCGCCGACAGGATAAAGGACAGGCTGAAGTCGGGGATTATCGTCCTCGGGGCACGAAATGAAGGAAAGGCCTTGCTCGTATGCGTCGTTACCCGTGATCTGGCCGGCCGTTACAGGGCAGGGGACATTATCAAACAACTCTCCGAAATTGTAGGCGGGAAGGGAGGAGGCAGACCGGACATGGCCCAAGGTGGCGGAAGCAGGACCGAGGAGTTGGAACGGGCCCTGGAAGCGACCTATGACCTGGTCAAAAGAACGACCGGATCCGATCCATGATCGTCCTTGTTTCACCCCTCACCGGTCCCTCGGTCTCCCTGTCATACCCCTGGGCGAGCTTGGCCTTGGATCGACTGATGTACTCGAGGGCCTCATCGTACTGGCCCATGTCAGGGTAGTTTTGCAGCAGATAATTGTACCGTGCCAAGGCCGCCCTGTATTTGCCCTTCTTGAAGTAGAAGTGCCCCACGTGGAGTTCATGCTCTGCCAGAAAAAGGAGGCACTTTCTTATGTTCTTTCGAGCCCTCTTTGCGTATTCACTCCTGGGAAATCTTCTCACCAGCCTCTCGAATACCTCCTTTGCCTTCGAGGTATGGTGCTGATCCTTTTCGGGGCTCGTCATTCTCTTGAAATGACACATGCCCTTCTGGTAAATCACATAAGGAATGTATTCGTTCTTGGGGTGCAGCTTCTCGAATTCGTCATAGGCTTCAAAGGCAGCATCATATTCCTCCCTGTAAAACTCGGCATCCGCTATCCTCAGCTCGGCCAGGACGGCGTACCTGCTGTAAGGATACCTGTCTCGCACATCCTGGAAGGCCTCGATCGCCCTCGTGTAACGGCCCCTCTCCATGTCCCTGACACCCTCTGCTATCAGTTCCTGGGGGGTCTTCTCTGCATCACCTTCCACGACCCCACCGAGGTAGCTGCAGCCACTGATGAGCAGCAGTGCCGCAACGCCTATTAGGAGGAATCTTGCCATCAAATTTATCCTGAAACCTTTCATAATCGGTGTGCCTGGGCTCTCAGGTCTACTTGGTGTGTCTCGTTTGTTTGGTAGGTCTCATTGGTTGAATTGGTCTGCTTCGTTTATTTCGTCTGTCTGGTTGATCTCGTCTATTTTGTCTGTCTCGTCACTCGTGACTTGTCACTCGTCACTTTTCACTTCTTCCTGCTGCTTTCTGCTCTCTGCTTACTGCTCACTTCCCTAAATCCCTTGTCATTTCTCTGCCTTGTGTTGTTCCTCGATGAATTTCTCGGCGGCACGGGCGGCTGCCGCGCCTTCCCCCACCGCCGTCGCTATCTGGCGAAACATCTTCGACCTGACATCTCCGGCCGCAAAGACCCCGGGGAAGGAGGTCTCCATGTTTTCATCGGTGATCACAAAGCCATTCGGATCCAATTCCAGTTTGTCCTTCACGAGTTCGGTATTGGGTGTTGTCCCTATGAAGACGAAGACCCCTTGGACAGGGATGCAGGTTACCTCGCCGGTCTTGAGGTTCTTTGTCTCAAGGCCTTCGACCCCATTATCACCCAGGATCTTCAAGGGAATCGTATCCCAGACAAAAGAGATCTTCTCCTCCGCCATGGCGCGCTCCTGGAGCAATTTAGTAGCCCTCAACTGGTCCCTCCGGTGCACGAGGTAGATCTTCTTGGCAAAACGGGTCAAGAACAGGGACTCTTCCACGGCCGTATCTCCCCCTCCTATCACTGCAACGTCCATGTCCCTGTAAAAAGGCCCGTCACAGGTGGCGCAATAGGATACTCCCTTGCCGATCAGGAGGTCTTCGCCTTCGATACCCAGTTTTCTCCAGGTAGCCCCGGTGGCCAGGATCACGGCTTTGGTCGCAAATCTCTCCTTGGGGGTTATGACACCCTTCGCCTCAGGCGCAAGCTCCAGTCCGATCACTTCCTCGCTCCTGATTTCCAGGCCAAATTTCTCTGCCTGATTTTTCATCCTGTCGACCAGTTCAAACCCCGATACACCTTCAGGGAAGCCGGGATAGTTTTCGACCCAGTTGGTATTCATGACCTGCCCCCCGGGCGCCAGTTTCTCGAGAAGCAAGAGATCCATCCGGGCCCTTGCTCCGTAAAGTCCTGCTGTCAGCCCTGCAGGGCCGCCCCCTATGATGATCAGGTCAAGCATTACAGTAACTTCTTCAGTTCCTGCTCGATCGAGCTCTTGGGTTGGGCGCCGATGATGGTAGTTGTCACCTGACCGCCCTTGAAGAAGATCAGGGTAGGGATATTCCTGATTCCGAAACGCGCAGGGGTCTGCTTGTTCTTGTCAACATCCATCTTTGCAAACTTGATCTTTCCTGCATATTCATTTGCCAATTCCTCCACCACGGGTCCGACCATTCGGCAGGGTCCGCACCATTCGGCCCAGAAGTCCACCATGGCAGGGACATCGGAATTGATGATTTCCTTGTCAAAGTTTTCGTCGGTTACATGGAGTAAGTTGCCCATAGTCTCTCCTTTCTTGAATTGATAATCATGGGATGAATTAACACGGTGCCTATCCTTTGTCAACCGGGTAGGGGATAAATGCCTGTCCCCGCTAAAGATGTTCCGGATGGGTGTTGAGCCAAGGAGCGATTGGTTCAAGGTTCAGGGTTCAAAGTTCAACTAAATGATTTTCTATCTCACGCCCGCTTGCCCCGCTTTGCGGGCTTCGCTCGAGCTCACAGAGGCACAGAGAAACAGGGGAATCGCGGCAAGATGCCGCTCCTACAAGGGAAGTTCAAGGTTCAGGGTTCAAAGTTGAAGATGTTGCCTCGAGCCTCTATCCTCCTGCCTAGCGCCTCTTGCCTCTTGCCTCTAGCCTCTTCCCTCCCACGATTTATTTCACTCGTTACTTGTTACTTGTCACTTGTCACTTCTTCTTACCGCTCATTCTCCTCGACCCGGGGAAAAATATCTCCTATCTCCTCCCTCACATACATGAGCCTGTCCAGGTCATCTTCTGAGAGTCTATTGCGGGCCTGATTTCCCTTGACCCGCCCCTTGAGCGCTTTTATCTCCTTTTCAATATCAATAATCCCGTTGAGGATAAGGGTCTGGATGTCTGGGGCAGTTTCCTCCTCTTCCGGGGTTTCAATGGCCACCTCCCGGGGTTTCAGGACGAGCCTTTCCTTCCATCTGGGGACGTGGACATCCAGATTGAAGCCCTCGCGTATCTTTTGTGCCAGGGTTTCACTGGCCCCTATCTCGCCGTGTACCACGAATACCTTGGGTCCACTTTCGAAATGACCCACCCATTCCAGGAGGTCCCGCTGGTCCGCATGGGCCGAAAAACCGCCGATGGTAAAGACCCTGGCCTTGACGGCCACCCTTTCCCCGAAGATCTTCACGTGACGTGCCCCGCCCACAATCTTGCGGCCAGTGGTCCCCTGGGCCTGAAAACCCACGATAACGACGCTGGCACCTTCTCGCCAGAGGTTGTGTTTGAGGTGGTGCTTGATGCGTCCCGCCGTGCACATGCCGTTCCCGGCGATGATTATCGCTGATCCCCGGGATTCGTTGATCTCCATGGAGGCCCTTGTGCTCTCCGTGAACACCAGGTTGGGCATATCAAAGGGGTCGTAACCCCGGTTAACGATCTCCATGGCTTCTTCATCATAGTATCTCTTGTTTTTCCGGAAGATTTCGGTGGCCTTTATCGCCAGAGGGCTGTCTAAGTAGACAGGGATATCCGGGACGGAGCCCTTTCGATGGAACTCTCCAAGGACGTAGAGGATTTCCTGAGTCCTCTCAACCGCGAAAGCGGGGATGATAACCTTTTCCCCGTGGGAAACCGCATGGTTTATGGCCTCAAGGAGCTCGTTTCTGCTCTCCTCAAAGGACCGGTGGACCCTGTCGCCGTAGGTGGATTCCACAAAGAGATAATCCGCGTCGAAGACCTCATGGGGGTCCCTGACGATGAGTTGGTGTTTCTTGCCCAGGTCCCCGGAGAATACCACCTTTGTCGAATTGTCCTTCTCCTCGATCCATATTTCAAGGATGGAGCTTCCGAGGATGTGGCCCGCATTTCTGAGCCTTGCCTTCAAGCCCGGTTCAATCTCTATGACCTGATCCCTCTCCACGGGTTCAAGGAGCCGCAGGCTGGCTTCGGCATCTTCGGTCCCGTAAAGGGGGGTGACCTCCTTCCGGGCAGAGCGCCTGTTCTTCCTTGTTTGCCACTCGGCATCCATCTCCTGGATATGGGCCGAGTCAAGGAGCATAATCTCGCAGAGCTCACCGGTCGGGGGGGATGTGTAGATCCTGCCTCTGAAACCATCCTTCACGAGTTTTGGGATCCTTCCGCTGTGGTCGATGTGGGCGTGGGTCAGGAAAAGGAAGGGAATCTTCTCCGGTTCAATCCCCCAGTCCATCCAGTTGCGGGCCTCCGATTGCTTCCCGCCCTGGAAGAGCCCGCAATCTACCAAGAACTTCTTTCCCTGCGGGCTTTCCACAAGGTAACAGGATCCGGTCACAGAACCAACTCCGCCCAAACACGTTATCCTGATCACTTTAATAACACCCTTTCCCTTTCTACCCTTGACGGGCTTTTGCCTGAACCCCGCAAAGAATCCTGTCCTTGAAAACCGGGCGTTCCATTGCCTTTTCTTCCTTCCCTCACGCCCTATCCCTTCTGGAGCGCCATCAAACGCGCGACCTGCCTGTCCACGGACTCTATGCCTTCCCCGAAGAGATCCAGGGCCTTATTGAATGTCTCCTTTGTCATTCCCTCTGCCATGACATTGTGGACCAACAGCAAGTGGCGTTCTTCCCCTCTTACCACACCTCCGACGAGTATCCTGCGGTTCAGTTCGGCCAAATCCCTATCATCCAGAAATTCCGCTGCGAACTTGCCCATGATATATGCTTGCATGCTCAGACAGCTGACGGTCCTGCTGGGGAGGGGAATAACATAGGAAAAGATAGCAATGAACGAGAAATCCAGTTGGAACAGGAGATAGTCGCCTTTGTCCCCGACAGAGAGGCCCCTTCCCTCCAGCCATGCCTTCACCTTGGCCTTCAACAGCGGGGCGGGCCTCTCTTCGGGTAACGGGTTTTCAAATAGGCGCTTTTTGATTTGAAAGGCCTCCTCTTGCGTGATAACTTCTTTCAAACTATCACAACCGGTGCGAGATACTCAACCTAGAACCTCAATAAGCCGGGCTTTTCAGCCGGATGTAAACCCACGCGAGGGCCACAACCCGCTTGTATGAAACTTCATGCTGGCACTGTTCTTATAGGCTGCAACGTGTCAAGACAACCGGGTAGCACGTCAACTGTTCGGAAAGCAAGTCCTGAGGTCCCGGGATGGCTCGATG
>JAFDHO010000364.1 GCA_019308745.1 Deltaproteobacteria bacterium | reverse complement strand
ATTGAACTCCTCCAACTGAAGTTGAGCTTCCCTGATGCGCAACATGGATCGGACTCGCGCCTGGAGTTCCTGCTGGTTAAAAGGCTTGGTAAGGTAATCGTCGGCCCCTGCCTCGAATCCCTTTACGATGTCGTTTGTATCCGTTCGGGCGGTGACCATTATCACCGGGAGCATCTCTGTGTTCTTCGAAGACCTGATTGCCCGGCAGACCTGGAATCCGTCCATCTTGGGCATCATTACGTCCAAAAGAACCAGATCCGGCTGAGTCTCCTGCACTTTCTTCAGCGCTTCTTCACCGTTGAAAGCGGTCGAGACTTCATACCCTTGAGACTCAAGACGGGCTTTGAGTATCTCCACATTTTCCATTATGTCATCAACCACGAGAATCCTGTGTTTTTCCATTATCCTTGCCTTTTCGTCTTGCAATCAAATCCTCCACTTTATTTCGTAATTCCCGAGGCTTATAGGGCTTGGCTATATAATCGTCAGCGCCTGCCTCGAGAGCTTTCCGATCGTCACCCGACATAGCATAGGAGGTGATCACAATGATGGGGATATCCCGCAGGTTCAGGTTGCTTTTTATGGCTCGAATGGCTTCGTAACCGCTCATCTTAGGCAATTGGATATCCATCAAAATAATATCCAGCTCATTGACCATCCTGTGGGCCATTTCAACGCCCAATGCACCGTCCTCTGCCTCGATGATCCGGTATCCCAAGGCGGAGAACAGATCCCTTACGATCTGCCGATTGTCCGCGTTGTCCTCCACGTGTAAGATTGTTGGCGCCATCATTTGCCTCCCGTTTTGCTGCCTTGCTCAGTTGCTGAAGAAGAACCGGTCTCAATCTCATTCCTGAAAGGCAGCGTGAAGTGAAAGACAGAGCCTTTTCCCTCCTCGCTCTCCGCCCAAATTTTTCCACCGTGCATCTCCACCAATTTGAGGGAGATGGAAAGACCCAACCCCGTGCCGCCGAATTCCTTTGTGTCGCCGCTGTCCAACTGAGTGAACTCCTGGAAGAGGTCTCCCAGGCGATCAGACGGTATCCCTATGCCTGTATCTTGAACAAAGAAATGAAGACCTCCATCCTCGGCCTTCACGCCAATAGTAACCTCTCCCTCCTGGGTGAATTTAATGGCGTTGCTGACCAGGTTCCACAAAATCTGGTTGACGCGCTTTTCGTCGCCGTATCCATTGGGCAGCTCATCAGGAATTGTGGCGTTCACTCTCACACCTTTTCGGGCCGCCAGGGAGGAGGCGTTGGAGACCACGTTCTCGATGCAGGTTGCCGCTCGGAAATCGGTCATTGTCAGATCAATGCGACCCGCCTCGATCTTGCTCAGATCCAGCACATCGTTGATGAGGTTCAGCAGGTGCGTTCCGTTGCGCTGAATCTTCTCGATTATCTCAGTCGTTTTGGGAGGAATCTGGCCATAAATTCCGTCCTGAATCAGCTCGGTGAAGCCAAGGATGGCATTCATAGGTGTCCTCAGTTCGTGGGACATGTTGGCCAGAAATTCGGATTTATGTCGTGTGGCCGTTCGGAGCTCCTTATTAAGGCGTCGAAGTTCCTTGGTTCTTTCCAGCACTTTCCGCTCCAGATCTTCATTAAGTTTTGCCAACTCTTGTGAGTATCGGTTCCGTTCTTCAAGAATATTTTCAATATCGCACGCCATGGAATTAAAGGCATCCACCATATCCTGGACTTCAGCTACATTCAATTGAATGTCCGCTCTGGCGGAGAGATTACCCGCGGCGAATTGACGGGAGATACGGGCCAAATAGTGTACGGGCTCAACAAGGCCGCGAAACCTGCGCTTTACTGAATGGAAAGAAAGAAGGAGAGCCAGAGCCATGATAACGCCTGTGAAGATTAGTATCCGCGTCACGATAAACATAATATATGAACGAGGGTAACGGAATCCAGCGCTAAGAGCTCCCAGGTACTCATTGGAGGAGAGGTGGCCGTTCTCGTCGCGGTCGAACCAGATCGGCACCGAAATGATATGATTGGACCCCAGAGCGGAACACCTGGTTACCCCCTCCTTCATGGATTTGGTCCGCGCGACAACTTCTGATCCCTTGGGGATCGGGGGAAGAACACTCCTTTTTTCATTTCCAGGCGATTTCAAGTCATCTGCCACCACTCGTAGTATTTCCCTTCCTTCAGCATCCACGGCCTGGATCCAGAGGTAAACGGTCTCTTGCTGGTTGCTTCGTTCTATGAACTGCTGGAGCCATTGACGTAAATACCGCATGTACATATGTGCCGAGCTCATCCGCATCTCTTCCATGGCTTTGGTGTGCCGAAAGAACACGGGGCGCTCTGCTATCATGAGGAGCTCGCTCTCCCTGGATTGGAGGAACCACTGGTTCACACTCTGAGCGCTGCGATAAGACAGCCAGATGCCCAAGACAGCCATGAACAGGATGGGAATAAGGACCATGGGCAGAAGCAGGTGGACCATGTAAGTTTGCAGCTTT
>JAFDHO010000363.1 GCA_019308745.1 Deltaproteobacteria bacterium | reverse complement strand
TCGAAGACAGAACAGACAAGGCGTGGGATGAATCCAATTCTCCCGGCATGTTGAAGTGGCCCATCAAGGCCATGAGGTGTCTTGACTGGTGGGTGAAAAACGGCACACACTGCATGATCTGCATACGGGTTTGCCCCTGGAACAAGCCCAACAATTTGCTTCACAGGATAGTGAGGGTATTTGCAGAGCGAAACATCTTCACTCCCCTCATAGTACGCATGGACCAGCTCTTGGGTTACGGAAGGCAGGTAAAGCCCGATGACACGGGGCAAGATCCGTCAGTGATAGCCGTCAAATAGGAGATAACGCGCAACAGGAGGGCTCGCTTTGACTCTCTTTGATCAGTGCTTGCAGTTGCTCATCACGGGCATAACCGTGGGGAGTATCTACGCGCTTGTGGCCATTGGGTTCAACATTATATACAATGCCACTGATGTCTTGAACTTTTCCCAGGGTGAGTTCGTGATGCTGGGCGGCATGTCAATGATCATGTTTCACGGGAACCTCGGGATCAATATGCCCCTTTCCTTCGTGCTGGCCGTGGGATTGGTTACCGTGGTTGGTGTCCTCTTTGAAAGGCTGACCATAAGTCCCCTGAAAAAGCCCCCCCTTGTCACCATGATCTTGATCACCATCGCCGTTTCAATCCTGTTGAAGGGATTCGCCATGATCAGTTGGGGAAAGGATTCCTATCCCCTGGAGACATTCTCAAGTGCAAATCCTATTAGGATCGGAGGCGCGGTCATAATTCCCCAGATACTGTGGGTGGTTGGTGTCACCCTAGTGGTGGTCCTCTTGCTGACCTATTTCTACAAGTTCACCAGGCACGGCAAGGCCCTCAGGGCCTGTGCCATCAACCGGGAGGCGGCAAGCTGCATGGGTATCAACGTAAAGATGATGATCACCCTGAGCTTCGGGATGAGCGCAGCCATAGGGGCTGTTGCAGGTACCTTGATCACGCCCATAACCCTGATGGAATACGACAGGGGGGCCATGCTGGGGATAAAGGGTTTCTCATCGGCAATCGTGGGTGGAGTGGGCAATTCTCTGGGGGCTGTTGCGGCCGGCCTTACCATAGGCATCGTGGAGTCCTTTGCAGCGGGTTTCATCTCCTCGGGTTACAAGGATGCCTTTGCCTTCTTGATCTTGCTCCTGGTACTGTTCGTAAGGCCGGGGGGCTTGCTTGGAAGGTACGAAGTGGAGTAGATGAATAGGTCAAATCTCTTATTGTTGATAGTCTTGGCCACTGGGCTCTTTGCCTTCCCATTGATCCTCAGGGATGTATATCTCCTTACCCTGATGATATTTGTGGGAATCCATATCCTGGTGGCCCTGGGCCTGACCATGCTGATCGGCTTCGCAGGGCAGCTTTCCCTTTGCCAGGCCGCCTTCTACGGAATAGGTGCATACACGACAGCGGTCCTGTCGGTAAAGACCGGCATGAACCCCTTATTCACATCCATTGTGGCAGTGCTGTTGGCCTGTCTTGTCGCCTTCATCCTGGGGATGCCCGCCCTCAAGTTGAGGGGGCACTACCTCGCCATGGCCACCCTGGGGTTCGGGGAGATAGTGAATATCGTGTTCAAGGAGTGGGGTGCCATGACGGGGGGGCCATCGGGCCTCGTGGGAATTCCTCAGATGCACATTGGGGGGATCTCCGTAGATACTGACCTGCGCTATTTTTATTTCGTCTGGATCATAGTCCTCCTGGTTGTTGCCTTCCTCATCAACCTGGCCAACTCGAGGGTGGGAAGGGGGCTCCAGGCATTGAAGCGTAGCGAAGATGCAGCAGGGACCATGGGGATTCCGGTGGCCAGGTACAAGATCAAGGTTTTTGTGCTGTCCGCGGCCCTGGCTGCCCTTGGAGGGGCCCTGTATGCCCACTATGTGACGGTGATCAGCCCGGAGAGCTTCGATGTATTCTTTTCGGTCGTACTGGTCACAATGGTCGTAGCAGGAGGCCTGTTGTCTGTCTGGGGCGGTGTAATCGGGGCCTCCCTGTTCACCATCCTGCCCGACACGCTCCAGGCCTTTGAAGATTACAATGTCATCATATACGGATTCATCCTGTTGTTCATATTGATGTTCATGCCCAAGGGACTGGCAGGACTCATATCTCTGGGCGTGGATAGGGCAAAGAGACTTATGGACCGCGGGGTGAATGGGTGAGAGATACATTCTCCTCAGAGAAAATTCTGCTCCAAATTGAAGGTCTCAGTAAGAACTTCGGGGGGGTAAGGGCTGTCGATGACCTGTCTTTTTGTGTGGAGCAGGGAATGATAAAGGCCATCATAGGTCCCAACGGGGCAGGCAAGACAACGGTGTTCAATCTGATCTCGGGACTACTTGAGCCCACGAAGGGCTGGAAGAGGTTCAAAGGTCAATCCTATGAAGGACTGAAGCCCCATGAGATCGCAGCCCTCGGGATTTCCAGGACATTCCAGAACGTCCTCGTCTTTGACAATATGACGGTGTTTCAGAATGT
>JAFDHO010000117.1 GCA_019308745.1 Deltaproteobacteria bacterium | reverse complement strand
GATACTCAGAGCTATTTGAAGAGCTGAAGTGATCCAAAAGTTCGTAATATCAGCCTGTTAAGCATTCTGAGAGATAATCTCTCACTCTTTGCGTGTAAGAATCTAAAGTGTTACAGCTCAAGACCATCAACCAGGGTATAGAGAGGGAGGGCGCCTTCTACCTTTTTACACTGAGGCTCGTGCCCATATTCCCTTTCTTCATCATCAACCTGGCTATGGGACTGACACGGATGCCCATCAAGACCTATTACTGGGTTTCACAGGTGGGTATGCTGGCAGGTACCGCGGTCTATGTGAATGCGGGGAAGGAGCTTTCAAAGATTGAGAGCCTCTCCGGTATCCTGTCACCGAGCCTCCTGATATCTTTTGGCATACTGGGGCTGTTCCCGATCACGGTAAAAAAGCTGCTCGGGCTGTACAGGGCGAGGGCCGGAAAGCCGGCCCCCACTCCTTAATGGGCTGTTGCCCATGCCATCTCGATACATCTCCTGGTTACCAAAGGGCTGGGAGGCCAGTTGGAAGGGTCGATCGGGGCTCGGACAACAGGCTATTAAGATGCCCCCCTTTCCCCTTCAGGCCGGTCCTGTTGTCCAGCAGTGCCCTTGTCTTCTTTTCCCGGGTATAGGTTTGAGACCTCGGGCAGAACATCCTTGAATGCGGTCCCGTAAATTTCCCACACCGTCACGAAGAGCGCTGCTATGACAGGTCCTATGAGGAACCCGACGATTCCGAACATGAAGATTCCGCCGAGGGTTCCGAAAAGGACCAGGAGTTCATGCATGGCCGTGTCCCTTCCTATCAATCTTGGGCGCAGGAAATTGTCGAGGCTGCCGACCACGAGGGCGCAAAAGAGGGCAAGGCCTATGGCCTTTAGGAAGTGTCCGCCGGCTGCCAGGATGATGGCAGCAGGGATCCAAACCAGAGCGGTACCGATGCCCGGGATGATGGAGAGGATGGTCATTATGGTACCCCAGAAGACGGCACTATTTATTCCCACCACTGCAAAGGCAACGCCTGCGAGCCCTCCCTGGAGGATCCCGATGAGGGCAATACCCTTCAAGGTGGCCCGGGTAACAGAGGTGAACTTGTCGAGGAGCCTCCTTTCGTCCCTTTCCTCCAGGGGCAGGTAATACATGATCTTAAGGAGCAGTTTATCCCCATCCATCAAGAAGAAGAACATGGTGTAAAGAAGGATGACGAGGGAAAAGAGGAAGTTTATGGTGCTTACAGTGGCAGAGGACAGGCTGTTGAGGAGAAAGGTGCTGATGTGTCCTACCACCTGGCCGGCCTTGGTAAGGAGGATCCCCTGGTAAGGTTCGATCCTGTCGTAAAAGGGGATGTAGGCCAGGATGTCGGAAAAGGCGGTGGGCTGAGACATCTGCTTTTGAACCCATGGTGTTACCGACTGCCCCACGCTGATGGCCTGGGCTGCCACGATCCCGAGGATACCTGCAAGGGGCAGGAGGACTACGATGACGATCAGAAACAGGGTCGCAAGGGATGCAAGCTGCCTCCTGCCTCCGAAGCGGCGCTCCAGACGGCGGTAAAGGGGGTGAGCGAGGGCGGAGAAGATACCCCCAAGGAGAATCGCCATAAGGAACTGACGAATCATGGAGAGAAAAACGGCTGATATGAACAGCACGATCAGGAGGAGTACGGACTTATGGATGGTCTCCTGTCTCATTCCTTAAACCCTTTTGCGGTTGTCTCTCAATGGGAGATCCTTCCACAGGGAAGAGAGTATCCTGGGAACGGGCAGCATCAGAGATAAAGCTTCCTTCCAAGTCTTTTTCCGGGAGCAGGTCTTGGTGATCACGGCCATCTCCCTTTTGTGACGGACAAACAAAAGGGCGGATTTTCCATCTAGGGATTTGCCTCGGTCTGTCTTTTCAAATGTACCTGGAGGGCCATGAGGGCCGCGGGGGTGACCCCCGAGATCCTTGACGCCTGACCGAGGGAAAGGGGCCTTACCTGCTCGAGTTTTTCCTTCACCTCAGTGGAAAGCCCGTAGATGTTCTGATAGTCGAGATCATCCGGGAGCCTTGTGCTCTCCATTCGCCTTAGCTTCTCCACCTGTCTTTCTTGGCGATTGATATAGCCTTCATATTTGATCCTCGTTTCCACTTCTTCAATAACCTGCGGGTCCTGATTGCCCAGTTCAGGATCGAAACAGGAGAGGTCCTTCAAGAGTATCTCATTCCGTTTGAGGATCTGCGCCAGGGACGTCACGTTCTTGAGGGACGGTGTTCCAAGCGCCCTAAGTTTGTCCTGGACCCAGGCTTCGGGCCTGAGCCTGAATTCGTTGACATGCCTCATGAGGTCTTCCACCCTGTCTTTCTTTTTGCAGAATTCCCTGTAGACCTCATCTGGCACTAGGCCGAGGCGGTAACCGATGTCACGCAACCTGAAATCGGCATTGTCTTCCCTGAGAATCAACCTGTACTCCGCCCTGGATGTGAACATGCGGTAGGGTTCGCTGGTGCCCTTGGTGACGAGATCATCCACAAGGACTCCCATGTAAGCCTGTGATCTTGAGAGGATGAGGGGATCCTCTCCCCTGATCTTCAACACGGCATTTATTCCGGCCAGGATGCCCTGGGCTGCGGCCTCTTCATATCCAGAGGTCCCGTTTATCTGGCCGGCGTTGAAGAGCCCTGCGACCAGTTTGGTCTCAAGGGAAGGTTTTAGCTGTATGGGGTTGATGAAATCGTACTCTATGGCATAACCCGGGCGAACTATCTCCGCCCTTTCCAGCCCAGGGATGGACCGTATCATCTTCACCTGGATGTCAACGGGCAGGCTGGTGGCCAGGCCGTTCGGATAGACCTCAAGTGTTTCAAGGCCTTCGGGTTCGAGGAAGACCTGGTGCCTCTCCTTCTCCGCGAATCGGACCACCTTGTCCTCGATGGAAGGGCAATACCTGGCCCCGATACCTTTGATGATACCGCTGTAGAGGGGGGACCGGTGCAAACCCTGCCTGATGAAATCGTGGGTCCTATCGTTGGTGTAGGTGATGTAACACGGAACCTGTGGCAGGGGCAGTTCCCGGGTTGAGAAGGAGAAGGGTCTTGGGATCTCGTCTCCGTGCTGAACCTCCAGGTCGCTGTAATCAATGGTCTTGCCGTTCAGTCGTGGGGTTGTGCCGGTCTTGAGCCGTCCAATTTCAAACCCCAGGGCCTCCAGTTGTTGCGACAGGTGCAGGGAGGGAGGATCCCCCATGCGGCCCGCGGGGAAGTGGTCAAGGCCGATGTGAATGAGGCCCCTCATGAAGGTGCCCGTGGTCAGAATGACGCTCTTTGACATGAACTTTTCGTGGAGGTTCGATTCCACCCCAAAGACCCGGCCATCACTGACCAGGATCTTATCAACCATGGCCTGCCTGATGTCGAGGTTCGGTTGAGCCTCCAGGACGGACTTCATCCTCCTTCTGTAAAGGTCCCGGTCATTCTGAGATCGCGAACCCTGTACAGCGAGACCTTTCCTGGTGTTGAGACGCCTGAACTGAATGCCGGTCTGATCCGCGATTCTCGCCATTTCCCCCCCCAGGGCATCTATCTCCTTGACCAGATGCCCCTTGGCGAGGCCACCGATTGCAGGATTGCAGCTCATCACGGCGATATGATCCGGATTGATGGTGATCATGAGGGTAGGGTGCCCCATGCGGGCCGCTGCCAGGGCCGCCTCGCAGCCCGCATGACCCCCACCGACCACGATCACATCATATTCCTTGTCACAAAGAGACATCTCACATACCTCGGTCTCTTTTCTCTAGACCCCTTAACAGAGACCTTTGCATAACCTTCCAAAATTGTTAATGGCCGAATGCAGATTAATGAACACCTTGGAAGAATCAGGTAATTTTATTACCCTTTGGAGCGAGGCAACCGTGTTGCCGTCCTCAAAATGGATTATGCAAAGGTCTCGAACAACAGGCCCCGGAAGTGAGGGGGATCGTTGTCATTTCATTGGGCGGGCCTATCGGAGAGTCTCCAGTGCCTCCCGCCCCTTCATCCCCACGCGGATGCCGAGCCTCTCGGCCTCCGTTGAAACAGCCTTTACGTCCGCATCCAGCATATCTTCATGGGTCTTGACACCCGTGACTATGGCACAGGCCTCGCCCGTGCGGTCGCAGACACTAACATTGATGTATCCGCAACCCAGGAATCCCCTCGATCCCCTTATTATGAGCAGGGGAAGTGCCAGTTGAATCTTTTCCCTTTCCAATCCGTTCCAATCCATAGACTCTTCTCCGGTAACCTAAATGAGACCCATTCCCTTCAGGATGGAAAGCATAACGGCCGCTGCCATGACCGATCCGATCTGGCCGCCGGTATTAGCGCCCATTGCGTGCATGAGCAGGTAGTTCTGCTTATCATACCTCTGTCCCTGCACCTGGGCAACCCGTGCTGCCATGGGGTATGCAGAAATTCCAGCCGCCCCTATCAGGGGGTTGACCTTTCCCCCGGTCAAAAGGCACATGAGTTTTCCGAAGAGGACGCCCGTTGCCGTGTCCAGGCATATGGCCAGGAACCCAAGGCCGAAGATGGCCAGGGTCTGGGTTTTGAGAAAGGCGTGCCCCTCCATGGTCCCCCCGATGGCCAACCCAAGGAAGAGAGTCACGATGTTCGCTATTTCGTTCTCGGATGCATGGGTCAGGCGGGCAACAACCGCTGACTCTTTCATGAAGTTACCGAGCATGATCATACCCATCAAGGGGAGCCCCTTGGGGGCTATGAGCCCCGTTACCAGGGTGACGACCAACGGGAAGAAGAGACGTGTCCTGTCGGATACCGTCTTCTTGACTACACCCATGCGTATGGTCTTTTCCCTCTTCGTCGTCAAGACCTTCATGATCGGAGGCTGTATGATGGGGACCAGGGACATGTAGGAATAGGCCGCAACGGATACTGCTCCGAGGAGCTGCGGTGCGTATTGTGACGTCACATAGATGGCTGTGGGCCCGTCGCATGCCCCTATGATGCCTATAGAGACGGCCTCCAGTTTGTCGAACCCAAGGGCGAGGGCAAGCAAGAGGGTCAGGAATATCCCAAACTGTCCGGCCGCCCCCAAAAGCAGGATCTTGGGGTTTTCCAGAAGAGGCCCGAAGTCCGTCATCGCGCCGATACCCACGAAAATCAAGAGGGGGAACAGTTCATTCATGATCCCCATGTCATAGAAGATCCTAATGACACCACCCTCATCCATGAGGTCGCTCAAAGGGAGATTAACGAGAATGCACCCGAATCCAATGGGGACAAGAAGCAATGGCTCGACCTCCTTCTTGATCCCCAGGTAGAGCAGGAACCCCCCCAAGAAAAGCATGATCACATTTTGAAGCCCTTCCGTAAAAAGATACTCCAGGCCGCTCAGAAGACCCGATATTCCTATGAAGATGCTTTCTACCATAGCAGTCCCCTTTCTAGCCCTTGGTCGACCCGGAGTCTTGTTCTTGTTTGATGGGGTATACTTTCTTGAGCGCATTCATGAGTAAACTGAGTATCCACAGGGTCAAGAACGTGCCACCCATCCCCACGACAGTCAAGGTAATCCCGAAAGTAAGATCGTCCATTCGTCACCTCCTGATATTCGCGGTTTTCCCTCCTGGCTAATGGCTCACGGTAAGCTGCCCTTGTTATGCTGATGCTTGAAAATCGCTTCTGGCTCTGTTAAGAATGATTTTTGGTTGCCTAAGTTCATAATAAAATTGAAAGAATGTCAAATGAAAGTTTCGGAAGCGAGGACCTGCAAAACAAAGAAGGAATCATCCCATCCCAATGGAGCAGTCATATAGCTGAAGGGGCCTTCAGGGCCCGTTGACATTGACACCCCCGCCTCTTGGGGCTATACTCCGCCACAATCGCAAGGAATCCAACTCAATAGGTGTTTAGAGATGAACGATCAAAGGGCGCAATTTGATGCATTGACCAAGGTCCTCAAGGATATCTACGAAGAAAGAATCCCTTTCAACAGGGTTTTTGGGCTCAGGATGCTGTCTTTGGACCCTTCCTCAATTCGGGTGCGATTCAACATGCGTGATGAGTTGATTGGGAACTACGTGAAGGGCATCTTGCACGGAGGAGTGATATCCGCGACCCTGGATGCCACTGGCGGATTGATTGCCTCGATGGACCTGCTCAAGAAACTGGCAGGCCGCCCCCTGGAGGAAGCGGAAGAGAGGATGTCGCGAGTGGGCACCATTGACCTTCGCATCGATTTCCTGAGACCGGGCGTGGGTCAATATTTCGTAGCCTCGGGGGATGTGATGAGGGCCGGACGACGGGTGACCGTAACGCGGATGGAACTCAGAAATGATGAGGAGGTCCTGATTGCCGTGGGGACCGGGACCTACCTCGTTGGCTAACGCTTGGCCTCCGGGAACCCATGCACCGTGAGAAGGACCTCGAGGGTGCTGGAGGTCTATCCCAGAACCACTCTCAAGGGTAGGGCATTGCTGGTATAGGAATGCTCGGGCATCCCTCTGTAGGAGCAGCATCTTGCTGCGAAAAGGCCGGTAATCGGGGTGCGTTAGGCCTATTTGTTTCTTGGGCAAAGATGTACACAAAAGATGACATGGGTTGACGAAAAGCATACCCATTTAGCCCTTTTGGCGCCTGGATCAGGAGTCTTGTGCCGAATGTAACTAATTGAATAGTTTAATAAAACTGTGAGATACCCTCCGCCTGGCATCTTTCCTGCTTTCCCTAAAGGCGCGAAAGAGCTCGCCACCCTACAAAGCATTCATACAGTCGAGTGGAATATGGTTTCGGGGCAATTTCGGTCCTTACCCCGATTAAGTAGGATGAAAGGTCATTCCCACCCTTTCTGTGGCGAGTAACGATCCCGGTTGAGAGCAGTACATCCTCATAATCGAAGAATGCCTGCTGGAGGCCCTTGGCCATGATCTGGGGTAACCTGGAGAAGAAACAAGAGATCGTGAAGATCATGCAGTCCCTGGTCCTGGATCAGGTTGGAATCACCCTGAAGCTGGGGAAAAGGCAATCCATATACACATCCAGGTTTATCGGCATCCATTTGAGAGAGAGCTCTTCAGCCCAAAGTCACGATGACCCCATGCTGATCATTGAAAGATTGGCCCCAGAGCCGGGTAATGTGCTTATACAGTCCACTCCGAAAGTGTCTCTGCACTTCTTTTTCGACAAGAACTTCTTCCGTTTCAAGTCCCAATACAGGGGAATTAGCAATACGTACCCCAGTTACGGATTCCTCTTGAACTTCCCGCGTTGCCTGGAATTCAGAGAACGGCGAAGCGAGGACCGTTCTGTCTTTGAAAGGCCTGACCTCATTTCCGCGGAGTTCACCCTTGGCGGCGAGGGATCGAAAGGCAAGCGCTATTCTTTGAGAGTTCACAACTACTCCAAACATGGGGTAGGTCTTGTCATAGCCGAAAAGGACATGGAGTTGGTTGATACCCTGAAGATAGGCGAGAGGATCAATTGCATAGCCTTCTACACCTCCGAGGCGATCATAACAAATATAAGTGGCAGCGTAAGACATATTACGAGGATAAAGGGAGGCGAGTATCAAGGGTACTATATCCTGGGGATTGAATCGAAAGACATTATTCCGATCAATGAAACCATCGACGCCATCCTGTAGGTATTCGCGTTTCCCAAACTATTGCCCCCGAGGAAAAAGCCTATCCTGGCTCTTAGCGTCGTGTTACCTCCTCGAAGAGTTGTCTATAATAGACATAGTTCTCCAGGGGCACATCTGCCCGAACACGACCATCCGCCAGAGGGACGAAGCCACCTTTTTCCAAAAGGGGTGGTACCTTTTCATAGATCTCTTTTTTGATGGCTTCCTTGTCAAGCCGAAGGACGTCTAAGTCAATGCCGCCAATCAGTCGTAAGTCTCGCCCAAATTCACGACGCAAATCGCGATAATCCATGTCTTTGCTGCTTACTTCGCAGGCCCAGAGGCAATTGAATCCCCATTTCAAAATGCTCGGGATGAGCAGCCGGATGTTGGCGAATGTGAGAAAGATAATGGTGTTAACTCCACATTTCTTTAGAACCGTGAGGACCGGTTCATAGCTTTTCAGAGCCAGATCTTCATACATCCTTGGTGAAATTAAGGGCCCATGGTTTTCTGCAATTGGTTCCACCAAGATGGCTGCGTCAGGCTCTACGTCCTTCAGAGCACGCTCTGCAAGCGAAGCAGCGAACTCACCTTGAATCCGCATGGTCTCCCGTACAAACTTGGGATCTTTTATAGCGAGATAGCTCACCTCCTTAAACCTTCTCCAACCATCCACGCCCATGGAGAGGAAAAAGCCACGATGCACCCTCAGCATGAGCGCATAATCTCTATTCCTCCATTTGTTAATCAGCCTGTTCCATCCTTTTGGAAGGCGACCACGTTCGTTTGGGTCCATAGCCCGCTTTAGCCTTTTCAGTTCATGTTTTGACTTTGGCCATTTTTTAAACCAAAGATGTGGCTCCAGGTCCGGTTCAATTTCCTCACGATAATCAAAGGAGAACATCTCGTATAAATTGGCATCCGATGGCAACCCCTGTTTAATCCATTCATTAATAACCTCTTCTTGCATTCCTTCGTGGAAATATGGGACCCGGTCAGGTCTGCCATAACCCATTGTCTCAACAAATCTTTCACGGCTGTTCATAAAATCACCGGTAACATGGGATATATGTTATGTAGGGATATCTCAAGTCAGTTTTGTCGAATATAGGATTATCTCAAATCCCATCCATATCGACCTTGGCCATGAGGTATTCCCTGTCGCTTTCACTCCTGAGGAAGCCCCCGAGGTTGCCGAGCCTGATGTTTTCCATGCCCGTCGTTTTTGCCTTCCGATAGGCTTCGACCATCTCTGTAACGCTCGGGGGCCTGAAGTCCTTCATTTTATGCTCGGGGAAAAAGGCCAATATGGTGAATGGAAGCGTAGAGTCTAGGAGAGCCAACTCCTTCGCAATCCTCTCCAGTTCGTCGCTTTCCACCAGGCCGGGAATGTAGAGGCTGAGGACTTCAAGGGTAAATCCTCGCATGAGGATCTCTTCCGGAAGCCTTAGGATATGATCGTTGGTACATCCAGTGAGCCATTCATGCTTTTTCGGATCATGGGCCTTGATATCCAACCAGAAGGCATCCACACCTGAATCCCGGAGAAGATCGAGGTTTCGGGGGGTGAGGCCATAGCCATTGGTTTCAATCAGTACCCACAGCCCAGTCTTCTCTTTGATGAGGCGGGAGCATTCCGCGTAGAAATCCGGGCAGCATATTAGATCCCCGCCGGTGAGTGCCACGATGTTCCTTGCCGGTCCGAAGCCCTGGGGACTCAGAAGCACGGAATCGGGCTCCAGGACCCCCGGGCAGGAACTCGAGCGACGGCCATAGGTGATACAGCTCCCACAACACCGGCAGGTCTCCTGGGCATGCCAGGCAGTCGCCCTGTCCCGGGGCTCCTTGAGGTTGACAAGGTCTTCGTATTCCGCGCATTTTTGGAGGATGTCCTCGGGGCTGTGCCACGTTCCTTCCCGAACCTTGCTGAGATACCAGGAGTGACATTTCCGGCAGGAGAAATTGCATCCTGACTGGTAAATGGACAGGTAGTTCTCGGGGCGTGACAGATGAACGGAGGTAATGAGCCGGTAGGGTACCCCGTCTTCATATTTCAGAGTGACCTGGCATGCGGTTCTGCGCTTGGCGCCTGTCTTGACCAGGCATCTACCCGGCGGAAAACCCTGTTTCTTTAGTTGACACTTGACGGATTCAATGGTCATTGGCATGCCCTGAGCAGAATCGTCTCAGGTCTTCTGAAATGAGAACCGGTTTGAACCTCGACGTCCCTGCCTTGTCATAATACTTTCATTATACTAGCATATCATCATCCTGGCACGCAAAGGCTTCTCCCCCGCGACGTTCAAATGAGCGCAGCAGGAAGGGGAAAGGGGAGGCTCGAATAAGGCATGAAACCGGCGCTACTCTACAAGACAATGGGGAAGGGCCTCGTCCGGTGCCACTTGTGCCAGAGGCTGTGCAGAATCGCCCCGGGGGAAAAGGGCTATTGCGGGACCCGGAAAAACCTGGGTGGCAAACTTTTTTCCGTCATCTATGGACGGGTTTCCTCCGTAAGAATCTCTCCGATCGAGATCAAGCCCCTGTTTCATTTTTACCCCGGGAGCCAATGGCTTTCCATGGGGAGCCTGGGTTGCAACTTGCTCTGTCCTGGATGCCAGAACTGGGAGATTGCCCATGCCGAAGTGGAAGAGGGATTACATAATCTGCAACTCATATCGCCCGAAGAATCCGTGAGGCTTGCCAAGGAGGGTAATTGCAAGGGGATTTCCTGGACCTATAACGAGCCCACCTTGTGGTTCGAGTATACCCTGGATACGGCGAAGATGGCCCGTGAGCAAGGGCTCCTTACAAACTATGTAACCAACGCCTACATGACCCTGAAGGCCCTGGACCGCATCGGGCCATACTTGGATGCGTTTCGTGCCGACCTCAAAGGGTTTTCCTCTCAGACTTACGAGCGGATCGCAAATATCTCCAAGGTTAGGGGGATACTCAGGGTCCTGGAACGGGCCAGGCATTTCTGGGGTATGCATGTCGAAATCGTTACAAATATCATGCCGACAATCAACGATCAGGAATCGGAACTCAAGCAGATGGCAAAATGGATTCATGATTCCCTTGGCCCAGAGACCCCTTGGCACGTGACTCGCTTTTTCCCCCACTTCAGACTGGCCCATCTCTGTCCCACTTCAGTGGGAATGTTGGAAAGGGCCAGGGAGATCGGCCTTGAGGTAGGTCTCAGTTACGTGTACCTTGGCAATGCCCCGGGCCATCCTGCCGAGGACACCTATTGTCCCTCATGCAAGAAGCTGCTCATAGAAAGAATGAATTACCGCCTGGTCAAGTATCGGATGTCAGCAAACCGATGCAAGTATTGTGGTCACGCAATCGCCGGATGTTTTGAAACTACCTCGCTATGATCCTCGCCAATCGCCTGGAGATCCACCCTGCTTCCTCCCCAAAACCCACCATCTTGTAAAAGTGGAAGAGTTGACGGTAGCGGTTGACGATATGGAATCCGATACTGAATTGGAGTTTACGCAGACATACGGGACAGAGAAACAGGGGGCGGGCAGCAAACAATTCGAGCTTTTCCAGAGAAGGGCTTTGTCCCTTTTTGAAATAACCCAAGGGTTGAAGGTAGATCTTGTTATGGGATCGGTCGGCCCTGGCCGGTGACATTCCGACAAATTGGCCAAAGGTTTGACCTGGCTCGAAGTGCTCTGCCAGCCAGTCTCCCCTCTTGGGGATGGGAATAGGGGCGAAATCACCCGCCGGGGTGAGCGCCCTCTGTGAGCTTGGGGGTAAGGACCTGGTGTCTCCAATAGCCCTGCGCACTCCTTCACGACTGGATGGCTGAAAAACCATGGCTGCAGAAAGAGCGCCTTGGGAAAGAAAAGGCAATGGGAAAAGCATTCTAAAGGGGGACAAGGACCTGGTCATGGGATGCTTCTGCGAATCTCTTTGCGATTTCCTTCCCTATCAAGGGGGCATTCCCCCCTGCGCGGTTGTTAATAATTATGTTTATATCAATGCCGTCGCGTATCGCTGCCTTCAAAATGCCTACGGTATCCGGGATCATTTCAGGACTCATCATTCCGTCCACCAGCTTATCAAAGGGAAAGGCCCTTGCATAGGCCTCTTCATACCTCACCCTGAGCGGGGTCATCAACCTCACGATGCATTGCTTGCCCGAGTTGAAGAAGCGCTTTGCGCACCTGAGGAACTGCTTGCGCAAGGGCGGGAGCCATGTCCAGTGGGAGAACACTTGGCCCAACCCATATTCCTGGAGGAGTTCGAAGTAGGCGTTTGTGTAATAGGAATCGGTCCTGGTTTCGATGTGGTACCGATGATCCCTGGGGATCTGGGAAAAGAACTTGTCCAGGCCGTCTATGTATTCCCCGGGAGGCATACGGTCTTTCTTGGGCTGATATTCCTGCTCGAATATGAGACCGCTGATGAATTCCCCGAGCATCTCTGTTGCGGGGACATAGAATTGCCTCGTAAAGATGTCCGGGTTCAGGTAGTCAGGGTTCTCCAGAAATCTGTCCCCACGACGGACCCTTTGGGCGAAGACGATCTGAGGGACCTTGAGGATCAGGCGATCGCCTTTGTTGAGAAATCTCCGGTAGGCCTGGAGCACACGGTAGTTTTGAGTGGGTTCCAGATTCTTGTCCATCAAGGGGCTGTAAAAGGTGTAGTCGATCTCAAGGACGGAGAAGTGCTCGAAGAATTCCTTGACGCTCTCAACGGGCAAGACCTCCTCCCTAAAAGACTTGCCGCCAATGGTCTTGTTCCTCGCACTGTGCCTGTACCGGCCCGGGGTATAGATCTGCCCAATCCATCCCGCATACCTGTCGCTTGCCGTGCCCATGAATACCCTGGGATGGATGTCACGGAAGAGGAGATTCTCGATCCTATGGTTGAGGGTATCCTGATTCATCTTACTCTGAGAAACCTCGTCCTCCCGGGATGGTCGAAGATCCCGCTCCGCGGGAGTTAGAGGCAGTTTGCTCTGCCGCTAAAAGAAGGTCTACGTCGGTCTTGCCCATTTTTTCAAGACCATATCTATTTCGTCAAGAGGTGGCAACCCAATATTTGAGGTTTAAGGAATTTGGAGTAGATTCCCAGGGGTTCATGATTGTAAACCCCAATATTGATGGATTCGTAAAAAGTCGGAAAGTGCTCTTTTCTGTCATTCCGGCGAAAGCCGGAATCCAGTAAATTCAATGGCTTCTGGATGCCGGATCAAGTCCGGCATGACGGTTTTGAGACTTTTGTAACATTTTAGCCGTTTGAAAAGCGATTCAGAGAACTCGGTGATGGACGAACGGGGGT